>NZ_JBSFIE010000011.1:0-252658 GCF_053597395.1 Streptomyces sp. NPDC001415 | reverse complement strand
CCCTAGTAGCTCCGCTACGAGGACCTTCCGGCGCCTTGCGATCGCACGCACCAGACGCCGCGGTCTGATCCGGACGGGGTTTAGACACAGGCTCTGAGGTGAGGGCCCGCGCGTCCTTCGGGGTGCGGGCGCGGCCCTCAACTCACGTGTGCGCGGCGCTCCATGGCGGTTCTGGCGGCCTGCTCGGTCGCGTACACCTCGCACATGTGGCGGCCGTCCGGGGTCGCCGTGTGCTCGACCTCCCACAGGCTCAGCTCGCCGCCGTCGAGCAGCAGGAACGCGTGCTCGTACAGCGTGAACGCGGCGTCGCCCCCGGGTGTGCGGCAGCGGCTGCCGAAGGCCTGGGTGATCCGGTGCGCGTGCGCGGCCCGCAGCCTGAGCGCGGTGCGCTCGCCGGGCCGGTCCGGGTTCTCGGCGCGGCGCAGGAGCCGGCGCGCGTGGTCCGCCGAGTCGTCCGGCGCGTACGGGCAGGGGCGCGGTGCGGCGCGGTCGTGCTCCGTGAGGGAGTCGGGGCCGAACCCGGCCTCCCAGCAGTCCTCGAAGTCCTGCAACGGATCGCAGGCGCCACCCCCGTATGTGCCCAACTCGGCTTCCAGCGCGCCGAATTCGTCGTCCGGGTGGGCCGCCTCCTGGGGGAGGGCCCTGTGGCGCAGCCGGGCGGCGGCGACGCGGGCGTCCTCCTCGGCCGCGTACACCTCGTGCGCGTACTCGCGGCCGTCGTGATAGGCGAGCTCCCACAGGGTGACGGTGGTGCCGTCCAGGAGCAGATAGCAGTGCCGGTACGTCTCGCGGCTGAGGCGGTGGCCGCCGGGGCCCGCCGCCGAGGTGTGCAGCGAGGAGTGCAGCGAAGTGGTGTGCGCCATCGCCAGGGCGAGGCGTTCGACGAGCTCGTCCGGCAGGTCGAAGGAGTTCAGGGCCCGCCCCAGGAGTACGGCCACCTGTTCCTGGGGCGAATCGTCGCCGGGGCCGCGCTCGCCGTCGAGCGGGTGGGGCACATGGAGCACCAAGGCTTCTCCTGGCCGTCGCTGTTGGTCACGTAGAAGGTGCTCAACGTAGCCCCTGGGGGCGGATCGCGCAGCGGGCATGGCCGAAACTTTTCCGGCCGGCACCCCGAGAAAGGGCTACCGGCCGGTCAAGTCGCCTATGGGGACAGGTGGTTGGTCAGGAGGAGCTGTCCGCCGTCCACTGCGCCCAGGGCAGGTTCCAGCCGTTGAGGCCGTTGTCCGGGGCGATGGTCTTGTCGGGCGAGCCCTTCACGACGACCACGTCACCGATGATGCTGTGGTCGAACATCCACTTGGCCGGAGTGTCGCCGCCGGCGCCCTTCACGTCCTTCATGCCGACGCAGCCGTGGCTGGTGCCCTCGTTGCCGAAGGGGTCGGTGGTGGCCCAGTAGTTGCCGTGGATGAAGGTGCCCGAGGTCGACAGGCGCATCGCGTGCGGCACGTCCTTGATGTCGTACTCGCCGCCGAAGCCCACGCTGTCACCGTTCATGCGGGTCTGCGTGAACTTCTCCGAGATCACCATCTGCCCGTTGTAGGTGGGGTGTTCGGCGCTTCCGGTCGACACCGGAATCGTCTTGACGGTCTTGCCGTCCTGCTGGATGGTCATCTCCTGCGTCTTCACGTCGACGGTGGAGACCTGGTTGCGGCCGATGGTGAAGGTGACTTCCTTCTTCTGCACGCCGTAGACGCCCTTGGCGCCCTCCACCTTGTCCAGGTCGATCTTCATCGTGACCTTGGAGCCGGCCTTCCAGTACTCCTCGGGACGGAAGTCCAGACGCTGGGAGTTGAACCAGTGCCCGACGACCTGCTGGCCGCTGCTGCTGGTCACCGTGATGTGCGACAGGACGTCCTTCTTGTTGGTGATCGCCTTGTTGAAGTCGAAGGACACCGGCATGCCGACGCCGACCGTGGAGCCGTCGTCGGGGGTGTAGTTGGCGATGAAGCTGTCCTTGGCCGAGACGGTGGAGAACTGCGAGTTCTCCACCGCGGCCCGCCCCTTGTCGTCCTTGCCGCTCGCGGCGATCTTGTACTGGGTGCCGCGCTCGATCTTGCCGGTCGGCTTCCAGGACAGTCCGTCGGCGGCGAGCGTGCCGGGCACGGCCTTGCCGCCCTGCACCTCGGTCATCGTCACCTCGGACAGCTTGCCGCCCTCGGCCTTGACGGTGACGTCGTTGATGGAGGCGTTGGTGGAGCCGTTCTTCGCCGAGATGGTGATCTTCAGCGTGGAGGCGTCCTTGGCGGCCGAGGCGTCCGTGCCCTTGCCGCCCTTGGCGTCGTCGTTCGCCTTGGCGTCGCCGCCGCAGGCGGTCAGCGCGAGCGCGCCGACCAGGAGTCCCGCCGCCCCCGCGACGAGCCGGACCCGACGCCGGGCAAGCGGACGCGCGGGGCGCGGGGTGCTGCTGAACTGCTGAGGCTGCGCTGCGTTGTCCGACGCCGGCGGTGTCACGGGCTGCTCCATGTCTGCGAGATGTACTGCGAAATGAATCCAGTACGGACATAGAGAACCCAAATGGCCCAATGGTTGCGAGAGGAGATGGTGACGGCGGTCACAGTTGAGGCTCTCTCGACCCTCAACTCCCGTACAGATCCCCATAAGAGAGGAAAGTCCCCCCGGGCCCCTCGACGCTCTCGGCGGCCCGCACGCCCCGCACGATCGCCCGTGCGACGACGTCCGCCCCGGCGGCGAGGACGTGGTTCAACTCTTCGGGGCTCAGGGGCCCGTCCGTCCTGCTGGGGCCGGAATCATGCGATCCGGTGGCGAGGGCGAAGATCGTGTCCCCGTCGTGCATCAGGTGTACGGGGCGAATGGCGCGAGCGAGCCCGTCGTGCGAGGTCCCGGCGAGCTTCTGGGCCTGCGGCCGGGTGAGCCGGGCGTCGGTGGCGACGACGGCGAGGGTCGTGTTGAGCGGCGGCACGTCTTGGCGCGTGGCGGCGAGTCGAGCCTGGGCGGCCAAGTGGCGCTCAGAAGAGGGCAGTTGGGGCGCCGGGGCGTCCCCGTACTCTCCGTAGAGGGCGCCGTTGCGGGGGTCGACGGGGGAGCCGACGGCGTTGACGACGGCGAGGGCGGCCACCGTGACCCCGGAGGCGAGGGTGACGCCGGCGGTGCCGACGCCGCCCTTGAGGCCGCCGACCACGGCACCGATCCCGGCCCCCACGTTGCCCTCCGCGACCTCGACCCCGGCGGCATCGACGGCCGCCCGGCCCACGGAGGCGTCGGGCCGGGCCCGCCAGTCGCCGCCGCGCCCCAGGTCGAACAGGCAGGCCGCGGGCACGACCGGGACCACCTGGTACGGCTCGGGCCCCACCCGCACCCCGCGCCCCTGCTCCTCCAGCCAGGCCATCACCCCGGCCGCCGCGTCGAGCCCGTACGCGCTGCCGCCGGTCAGCACGACGGCGTCGATCCGCTCGACGACGTTCTTCGGGTCGAGGGCGTCGGTCTCCCGGGTGCCCGGGCCGCCCCCGCGCACCTCGACGGCGGCGACCGCGCCGCCGGGCGGGGCGAGCACGACGGTCGTACCGCTCAGGGCATTGGGTCCCGGCACGGCCGCGTGCCCGACCCGGAACCCGGCGACATCGGTGAGGGATTTGTTCATGAGGCCATCCCTACCACGGCAGTTGGGGTCGGAGGCTGGGAGGTTGGGCACGGGGTGGGTTGTTCGCGCGGGGTCAGAGCTTCGGCCCCAGGTAGGTTCCGCCGGAGGCGTCGAGGACGTGGCCGGTGATCCAGCGGCCGTCGTCCGAGGCCAGGAACGCGACCGGGTCCGCGATGTCGGCGGGCTGCCCGATCCACGGCAGCGCCTGAGCCTTGATCATCATCGCCTCCATCTCGGGCGAGGACCGCAGGAAGGCGCGGGTCCGATCGGTCTCGGTCGGCCCCGGCGCGACCAGGTTGACCGTGATCCGCCGGGCGCCGACCTCGTTGGCGAGGGTCCGGGTGTACGTCTCCATCGCCCCCTTCGTCATCGTGTACGCCAACTCGTCGCCGAGCGCGATCCGTGTGACGGCGGAGCCGATGTTGATGATGCGGCCGCCGTCGCGCAGGGCGGGCAGCAGGCGCTGGGCGAGGAAGAAGGGGGCGCGTACGTTCACCGCGAAGAGGCGGTCGAAGAGGTCGGGCGTCGTGTCCGCGTACGGCAAGTGCCCCGTGGCGGCGGCGTTGTTGACGAGGATGTCGAGGAACTCCTCACCGGTGTGGGCGCGCAGTCCGCTGCGGACGGCGTCGGCGAGCTGCTCGACGCCGTCGACGGTGTCGAGTTCGGCCCCCACGGCGAAGGCGCGGCCGCCGTTCGCGACGATCGCGTCGACCGTGTCCTGGGCGGCGGGGCCGTCGTACCCGTAGTGCACGGCGACGAGGGCCCCTTCCGCGGCCAGCCGCAGCGCGATGCCACGGCCGATGCCTCGGGAGGCGCCGGTGACGAGGGCGGTCTTGCCGGCGAGGGTGACGGGACGGTCGGGGTTCTGGCCGGCCTCGGTGCTGAGCTGCTGCGACATGGTGTGCTCCCTGTGGTGACCCTGCGGGCGGCTGGCCCGGCGGGGTTTCTGCCGGGGGCTTGTCCCTCCGACACCGCCGACTCTGGCGGCGCCCGCTCACCGGGCACGCACGGGGCGCGCACGAGCGCGCACGAGCGCTGACGGGGTGGGGGTAGGGGGCGTGGTGAGTGCGGGGCGCCTGGGGGGGCTGGGGGGACTGGGGGGGGCTGGTGTTGGGTGCGGGTCGGTGGTGGCTGGTCGCGCAGTTCCCCGCGTCCCTAAACCCGCTTTCGTCCGCAGACCGTGTGTGGGTGGTCGCGCAGTTCCCCGCGCCCCTAGCAGGATTGTCCTGGTCCGCACGGACATCAACGGGCCGCAGCCGGGACACCTCACCCTCGGAGGCCGCGCGGCGGAGCCGCAGAGTGTCACAGCGGGAAGGGGCGGGGGGCATCCGGGGTCTGGGGCGGAGCCCCAGGTCAGCGTGCTGGGCAGGCGGCCAGGGCCGTGCGGGCCGCAGCCAGCGCCGCAGGGGTTCCCGCCCGCCGAGCCGCCACCAGCGCCCGCTCGAAGTCGGCCCGGGCGGACGCCAACCGCCCAGCCCCGCGCAGCAGTTCCGCGCGCTCACGCAACAGGTCCGCGATGTCCTCCCAGCACCCCAGCTCCTCGAACAGCGCCAGCGCCTCATCCATGCAGCCCAGCGCGGCCTCGGCGTCGCCCCGGGCCGCCGAAACCCCGGCGAGGCCCGCCAGTGTCGTGGCCGTCCCCCACCGCTCACCCAGCACGCGGAACGCGACGAGCGCCCCCGACAGGGCACGCGAAGCCTCCTCCACCCGGCCGTGGAAGAGGTGGAGATGCCCCGAACCCGCCCGCGCGAGCGCCCGGGACCAGGGGTCGGGCCCGGCCAGCTCCGGCCGCTCGGCTCCTGCGGACGGCCCCGCCGCGATCGCCCAGAGGAACGCCGTGAACGGCTGCCGGAACGGCCGGTCCCGCTCGGCGACGATCCGCGCCGCCCGCGCCCGGTCCGCGTCCGGAACCGCCCCGCCCACCCCGGCCGCGAGCACGCACAACACGTACGCCTCGTCGAAATCGAAGCCGGCTCCGGAGCCGGCCTCCAGTACGCCGCCACCCTCAAGCGCCGCCAGCAACTCGGCCGCGACGGGCGCCACATCGGCCCGCAGGCCCCGCAGCCACCAGAAGGAGGAGAGTGCCGTCAGCAGGCGCAGGGCGGACGGATGGTCGCGGCGGGTCGCCCGGACCAGCGCCGCCCGCAGGTTCGCGTGCTCCGCCGAGAGCCGCTTCAGCCAGTGGAGCTGGTCCGCCGAACGGAGCTCGGGGTCGGCCGCCTCGGCAAGTTCGAGGAAGTACGCGGTGTGCGCTGCTCCCACCAAGTCCCGCGAGGATGCGGGCAGTTGATCGGCTGCGTACGCCCGAATCGTCTCCAGCATGCGATACCGACCTGCCTCCGCCACCGCCCCTGCCCCCGCCCCCGCCTCCACTTCCACGAGTGACTTGTCGGTGAGGGAGGCCAGCAGATCCTCGGAGTCGCGGCCGGCGCCGCAGCCCGCGTCGGACCTCGCGCCGCAGACCCGCCCCGCCGCGTCGGACCTCGCGCCGCAGACCCGCCCCGCCGCCTCGGACGTGGCGCCGCCCGAGAAGACGGTCAGCCGCGCCGCGAACTCGCGCTCCTCGTCGCTGAGCAGCGACCAGCTCCACTCGACCACCGCCCGCAGCGTCCGGTGCCGCTCCGGCTTGGTGCGGTCGCCGCGCGACAGGAGCCGGAAGCGGTCGTCGAGCCGGTCCGCGATCTGAGCCAGCGGGAGCTGCCGCAGCCGCGCGGCGGCCAGCTCGATGGCGAGCGGAAGCCCATCGAGAGAGTCGCAAATAGCTTGTACCGTACGGGAGTTGGTCTGGTCGAGCGCGAATTCGGGGCGTACGGCGACCGCCCGGTCCGTGAAGAGACGTACGGCCGCATCCGTGTCCAGCGGCCCCACCGGACGCAGCGACTCGCCCGTGATGCCCAGGGCCTCGCGGCTGGTCGCCAGGATGCGCAGGCCGGGGCAGTGGGACAGCAGACGGTGGGCGAGGGCGGCGGCGTCCTCGATGATCTGCTCGCAGTTGTCGAGGATCAGCAGCACGGCACGGTCCCGCAGGGCCTCGACCAGCGCCGACTCGGGATCGTCGGCGCCGCTGTCGCGCAGGCCGAGGGCGCCGCGTACGGCCAGGGCGGTACGGGGCGCGGCGGACAGGTCGACGAAGCACACCTCGCCGGGCAGCCGCGTGGCCGCCTCCAGGGCGAGCCGTGTCTTGCCCGTCCCGCCCGTGCCGATCAGCGTGACGAGGCGTGAGGACCCCAACAGGCCGACCAGCGTGGTCAGTTCACGGTCGCGGCCGACGAAGGAGGTCAGCTGGGCGGGCAGGCGCGATGCGGTGGCGGGCCGGGCATCCTCGCCGCGCAGGATCGACAGGTGGACCGCCGCCAGCTCGGGGGAGGGGTCGGCGCCGAGCTCCTCGGCAAGGAGCGTCCGAGCCGTCTCGTACTCGGCGAGCGCCTCCGCGCCCCGCCCGCCGCGACGCAGCGCCCGCATCAACTGGCCGCGCAGCCGCTCGCGCAGCGGATGTGCCGCGACCGCCTCCCGCAGCCAGGGCAGCAGCTCGGACGGGTCGCCGCCGAGGGCGAGTTGGGCCTCGGCGAGCTCCTCGACGGCGCCCGCGCGCAACTCCTCCAGGCGTGCGCTCTGCGCGGCGGCGAAGGGCGCGTGGGCGACATCCGCGAGCGCGGGTCCGCGCCACAGTTCCAGCGCCTCGCGCAGCAGCACGGCCGCGCGCCCCGCATCGCCCGCCTCGCGGGCCCGGGCGCCGTCCCTGGCGAGCCGTTCGAAGCGGAGTACGTCCACGTCCTCGGGGTCGGCCACGAGGCGGTAGCCGGCCGGCCCGTACTCGATGTCCACGCACTTGCGCAGCCGGGACACCTGAGACTGCAGCGCGCCCGCCGCCCCGGCCGGCGGCTCCTCCCCGTACAGCGCGTCCACGAGCCGCTCGGCCGGGACGGTGTGCCCGGCGTTCAGCACGAGGAAGGCGAGCAGCGAGCGCAGCCGGGGCCCTGCGGGGGCGGGTGCGGGGCCGGTCATGTGCAGCGGGCCGAGCAGGAGGTAGCGCATGCGGCCGATTGTGACGCAGTTCCTCACGGCCCTGTCAGGGCAGGGGGCGGGCGCTGTCGGGCTGAGCCCGGCCCCCTTGCCGCCGTTCGGCTGCGGACCGTGCGTGGTTGCTCGCTCCCCCAAGTTCTCGGCTCCGCTCGAACAGGGGACCCCCATCGCGGCGGAGCCGCACATGTCACAGCCCCGCGCCCCTAGCAGTACTGGTGCTGGCCAGTACGCCACCCCCGGAGGCCACGCGGCGGAGCCGCAGAGTGTCACAGCGGGAAGGGGCGGGGTGGGGAATCTCCCCCGGGTCACCCCCCGGCCGGGACCCCGCGCCGGCTCAGCGTCCAGCCGACCGCCACGGTCACCGCCGCCACACCCCCCGCGAGCGGCACCGCCGTACGCCCCGCGAACGTACACCCCAGAATCACCAACGCCGAGACCGGCAAGGTCAGTTGCTGAGCCGGGCCGCGCTTGAAGTGGCGGGAGTGCAGCCCCCACACCGTCAGCATGAACAGCGCCGCCGGAACCGTCACCGCGGACGCCGCCGCGATCGCCGAGATGTGCGCCTTGCCAACCGTCTGCTCGATCGCGACCTCCATGCCCGCCCCGATCGCCGCCGCCGACGCGAGCACTGCGTAATGCCCGTAACCCCACACGAAACCCTGCCGGTTGGAGGACAGGTGGTCGTGGATGGGTACCGCGAAATAGATCCACCACGCGGCGAACACGATGAGCAGCCCGCCCGCCGCGAGCGGCAGCAGATCGCCGAGCTCGTCGTGCTCGTCGATGGCCTCCTGCACGGCGATGGTGGCGGCCGACACCGTCTCGCCGAGCACGATGAGCGTGAACAACCCGTACCGCTCGGCGATGTGGTGCGGATGCCAGCTGGTGCTGCGGCGGCGTTCGGCGAGCATCGGTACGGAGAGTTCGGCCAGGGCGAGCACCGGGAACACCCAGGTGCGGGCGGAGTCCGGGACGAACAGCATGCCGACCCAGCCGAGCTGGCACACCACGAGCCCGGCCGCGTACCGCAGACACACCTGGCGTTCGGCCGGGTCCTCGCAGCTCAGGGCGGCCCTCAGCCATTGGCTGGTCAGCGCGAGCCGCATCACGATGTAGCCGATGACGCTGATCGTGAAGTCACCGTCGTCGAACGCGCGCGGCACGCCCGCCGCCAGGATCAGCACGCCGGTGATCTGGACGAGCGTCACGACCCGGTACGGCGCGTCGTCGGTGTCGTACGCCGAGGCGAACCACGTGAAGTTCATCCACGCCCACCAGATCGCGAAGAACACCGCCGCATAACCGGCCAGCCCCGCGCCGACGTGCCCCTCGGCGAGAGCGTGGACGAGCCGGGCGCCGGCCTGGGCGACGGCGACGACGAAGCAGAGGTCGAAGAAGAGTTCCAGCGGGGTCGAGGCGCGGTGCTCCTCGTGGCGGCTGCGTGCGGTCATGCGTGGCATGCGCACAGCACAGCAGACGGCCGGGTGCGCCAGGCGGCCAACACTTCAGGCCGTACGGATTCGTACCGGTTCAGCGGTTCAGCACAAGGCGGGCGAGGGGGGATGGAGGTCGGCGATCGTCGGCGATCGGCGGCGCGGATACGGCGCGGATACGGTGTGGACGCCGGGGGCGCGTCGCGGGGCGTACGGGGGTGCCGTCGGCCGGAGGTGTGGCGGCGGTGACCGTGGCGGTCGGCTCGGACCGCCCGCCGAACGGAAGCGGGGCCTCCAGATTGGCCCAGTTAGATCACGTCAAATTGGCCTGTCCATAGGGCCATTCAAGATCGTAGGGTCGAGTCATGACCCAGGAAACCCCCTCCCAGATCGCCCCGCCGTTCCAGCCCGTGCTCACCCGTCGCGGCGATGCCGAGACCTGTGCGGACCCCAGCAGCGTCATGACGCTGCTCGCCGACTCGGACCGTACGGCCGACGGCTTCACCACCTACCGGTCCACGTTCGCCAAGGGGGCCGTGGGGGCGCCCGCGCACTTCCACACCAAGGCGACGGAGCTGTTCTTCGTGATCAGCGGGTCCCTCCAGGTGCTGGTGGGCGAGGAGGTCACCGTCCTGGAGGCGGGCGACTTCCTGGCCGTGCCGCCGCACACCCCGCACGCCTTCGCCGCCGCGCCCGGCTGCGAGGCGGACGTCCTGTTCGTGTTCACCCCGGGCATGGGCCGCTTCGACTATCTGCGTCTGCTCGGCCGGGTCATGCGCGGCGAGGCCGATCCGAAGGAGATCGCCGAGTCGGCCGAGCGGTTCGACAACCACTACTGCGACAGCCCCGCCTGGCGCGCTGCTCTGGAGGCGTCCGCGTGATCGATGCCGCGACCCACGTCCGGGTGGCCAGGCCCTCGCGGGACCTCGCCGCCGCCGAACACTTCTACGTGGACGGCCTCGGCCTGGACGTCCTGTGGCGCACCACCGAGCGCGTCCCCGGCGAGCACGACCTCGTGATGGTCGGCTCGCCCGGCGGCGCCTGGCACTTCGAGCTGACCCACGACCCCGAGCACCCGCTGGAGCCAACGCCGACGGTGGACGACCTGTTCGTGGTCTACCTCGGCATCCCCGTGGACGAGGCCCTGGTCAACCGCCTCGTCGCGGCCGGCGGAACCCGGGTCCGCGCGAACAACCCGTACTGGGACGAGTACGGAGTCACCATCGCCGACCCGGACGGCTACCGCCTGGTCCTGTGCTCCCGCACCTGGGGCTGAGCCGACCTCGAACCATCACGCGTGCCTGACCGCTCACCCTGGCCAACGGCGGTCCCAGGGGTGACCCAACTCCGCGTGGACATAGGCGAGTTCAACCCAGTCGGTGGCCATCTGAGGGTCGCCGATCTCAGCCGCCTCGATCCCGAGCGCCTTGACCTGGGCGCATACGGGGCATGTCTTCGGGTCGATCCGGCCGGGGCGTGGTTTCGTGAAGTCCGTGGCGTTCACGGTCCCCCTCCGGGTGGTCAGCGCTCGTGGGGGTGCCGCCGGATGGCCTCGGTGGCTCGGGTCACGTCGGCGGGGTTGCCCGCCATGTGCGCGTGCGCGCGGGCCGTGCTGGCGGCCGAGCAGGTGCCGCATCCGGGGTGAGGCACGGGTTCGAGCCGAGCCGCATGCGTCGCGGGAGATGCCATACGTTCCAACCGCCTTTGCAGCCCTTGCAGTCCGGCCAGTACTGCCCTGAATTACGTCATCGCGCGGTGGCGCGTACGGGCCCCGCGAGACCCAGCCCGGGGCGAGGCGCCAGAAGCCACCTCCCGTATCGAGCCCTGGCAACTCCGTTGCGGAATCCACAGGTTGAGGATTTGGGGGCTGGCTCCGAGTGGGTACCTGAGGCATGATTCGCTCCTCTCTGTAGCCGAATCACTACCGGGAGAGTTCAGCGTGGGGCACACTTGGGCAGCATTCAACCTGGCGGTTTGGAACGAAGGGTTGGTGAACTGCCTTTGAATCGCAAGGAGTTGACCCCAGACGCGTCTCCTCAGGCGGCGTACGGTGCGCGCCTACGCAGCTTGCGAGAAGCGCGCGGCTGGACCCAGGACGACCTGGCCGAGCGCACGGACTATTCCAGCGTGCACATCTCGGCAGTTGAAACAGGTCGCAAGCCTCCAACTCTCCGCTTCTCGCGCAGCTTGGACAGGGCACTCGGCACAGGGGGCACAGCCGACGCGTTCGAGCTGGAATACCGCGATATCAAGCAAGGCAGTCTGCTTGAGGGGTTCCCGCAGTACGTAGAGCACGAGGGCCGGGCGATGGAGATCCGGCTGTACCAAATCGGTATCGTGCCCGGACTTCTTCAGACTGCGGAGTACACGCGGGTGCTGGCAGACAGCGCCGTGCGGCGGGGCTCCATCACACCCGAACAGGCCGATGAGCGCGTGTCGTTCCTCGCGGGGCGGCAAGCAGCGCTGGTGCGCCCACGCCCGCCGTCGGTGCTGGTGGTGATGGACGAGAGCTGCATCCGCAGGCCGATCGGCGGCCCCGAGATCATGGACGCCCAGCTCGACCGGCTCGTGGAGTTCGCCGCACTGCCGAACACCGTGCTTCAGATCGCCCCGTTTGAGATGGGGGAGCGCCGCCCGTTCAACCTCCCGGTGAACCTGCTGACGCTGGCGGATCTGTCCGTGATCGCGTACGCCGAATCCCAGATGCGAGGCCACTTGGAGCGCGAAACGGCAGCGGTACTTCCTCTGTTGGCGGCCTACCATCAACTACAGGCCGAAGCGCTGCCTCAGGCGGCATCGGTGGACCTGATCAACGAGGCACGAAAGGGCTCCCCGTGACCACGACCGACTCGCTCCGCTGGTTCAAGTCTTCGTACAGCGACAATGGCGGCGATTGCATCGAGGTCGCCACCAACCTCGTCGACTCGCGTGGCGTGGCCGTCCGGGACAGCAAGAACCCCAACGGCCCCTCGCTCATACTCACCGAGGCCGCGTTCACCGGCCTTGTGGAGTTCGCCAAGCGCGCCGACGCGTAGCGGCATCCGTAGCCGTGATCGGACAGGTACGAAAGGGGCATCCTGTGACCGCGACCGATTCCCTCCGCTGGTTCAAGTCTTCGTACAGCGACAACGGTGGCAACTGCATCGAGGTGTGCGGCTGGATCAAGTCTTCGTACAGCAACAACGGCGGCGACTGCATCGAGGTGTGTGGCTGGTCCAAGGCCAGTTACAGCAACAACGGTGGCCAGTGCATCGAGGTCGCCACCAACTTCGCCGATTCGCACGACGTGGCTGTCCGAGACAGCAAGAATCCCGGCGGCCCCGTACTCGTACTCACGGCAACTGCATTCGCCGGCCTCGTGGAGTTCGCCAAGCGCGCCGACGCGTAGCGGCCCGTACGAATTCAGCCCCTCCGGCGCTTGAGGAGCGGGGTCCGGGAGGGGCGCCCCCGGGAATCGACCTCAGCCCATCCTCACCCCGGAGGGTTGCCTAGGCGCGGCGGGCTTCGGGGCCGGGCGCCTTCGGCTCTGCGCCGAGCTCGAAGCCCGGATGGTCCGCCACGTCGGCGCCCACCAGGGTGAATGGCAGGACGTCCTCGCTGGCCCCGCCGCCCTCGACGGCCTGGAGCCCGGCCGTACCCGCCCCCGCTTCCCGGCGACAGCGAGGCCGCCCGTTCAAGTCCCGTACGGGAGAAGTGTGGGGACAGCGCTCCCAGCTCCCACCGGCTTGCAGGGGACGCACCCTTCCCGCAGACGGCCCTCGGGGCGGGCCGTACGGCGGTTCCCTCGGGGACCTACGGCCGCCCGCACTCATGGCATTCGCCTCTCACTCCCACCCAGGCCGCAGGCGCACCGTGGGTATGTCAGGACTCGTCTCAACCCCCTGGGAAGCACCATGAGTTCCGCGCTCCAGCCGTCCCCCCGGCCAACCGCCGACCCCGGCGCCACAGCCACGTGCGACGACGCCACGGTCATGTGCGACGACGCCACAGCCGCGTACGACCCGGAGAACTACCGGCCCGGCCGCACCATCACCACGTGGGAGCCGGAGAACGAGGTCTTCTGGCGCTCGGTCGGGCGGAAGGTCGCCCAGCGGAACCTGTGGATCGCCGTTCCCGCCCTGCTCGTCGCCTTCGTGGTGTGGCAGGTGTGGTCGGTCACCGCGACGAACCTCAAGGACGTCGGCTTCTCCTTCTCCACCTCGCAACTGTTCTGGCTCACGGCCATCCCGGGCCTGACCGGCGGCACAGCCCGCATCCTCTACACCTTCCTCGGCCCGATGATCGGCCAGCGCCGCTTCACCGCGCTGTCGACGGTCGTACTGATCGTGCCGCTGATCTGGCTCGGCATCGCCATCCAGGACACCTCGACCCCGTACGGCGTCATGGTGATCATCGCCGCGCTGTGCGGCATCGGCGGTGCCAACTTCGCCTCCTCGCTCGCCAACATCGGCTTCTTCTTCCCGAAGAAGGAGAAGGGCAACGCCACCGGCATCAACGGCGGGCTCGGCAACCTGGGCGTCTCCGTCGTCCAGCTCCTGACGCCCATTGTCATCACCTTCTCGACCATCGCGATCGGCACCGCCCAGCACAAGAAGGACGGCACCCCGGTCTACCTGCAGAACGCCGCGTTCCTGTGGGTCCCGGTGCTCGTCGTCCTCGCGCTGATCGCCTGGTTCGGCCAGAACGATCTCAAGGTCGCCTCCACCCCGTTCAGCCGCCAGAAGGTCATCTTCAAGCGCAAGCACAACTGGCTGATGACCTGGCTGTACGTCGGCACCTTCGGCTCCTTCATCGGCTTCGCCGCCGCCCTGCCGCTGCTGATCAAGACGACCTTCCCCGCGTACTCGGTCGCCACCTATGCCTGGATGGGCCCGGCGCTCGGCGCACTGGCTCGCTGGGCGGGTGGCTGGATCGCCGACAAGCTCGGCGGCGCGAAGGTCACCATCATCTCGTTCGTCGGCATGGCCCTCGCGATCGTCGGGGTCATCAACTTCCTTCCTGCGGGCGGCGATTCGGGCAATTTCTACGGCTTCTTCGGCTGCTTCCTGGCCGCGTTCCTCTTCTCCGGAATCGGCAACGGCTCGACCTTCCGGCAGATCCCGGTGATCTTCCGCAACCAGCACCTGAAGGGGCTGACCGAGGGCACCTCCGAGTACGCCAAGGCACTCAAGCAGGCCGAGATGGAGGCGGGCGCCGTCACCGGTTTCACCTCCGCGATCGCCGCGTACGGCTTCTTCTTCATCCCGGCGATGTTCGCCAACTTCGCGGTGACCAGCGCGATGTGGGGCTTCGTGGCCTTCTACGTCAGTTGCATCGTGGTGGCGTGGTGGTTCTACGCGCGGAAGAGCGCGGAGGCGCCGAGCTAGGGCGTCGTATCTCCTTCGGCTCGTTCTGCATCGAACCCGGCTGGTTCTGCGCCGAAAGGGCCCGCGCATGCCGCGCGGGCCTTTTCCGATGCTGCTGGTACCGAACGGTGCCGCGATTTCCGAAATTCTTGTGAATGCATTCACAAGAAAACTAAGGGCTAAAGTCCTGAGAGAATGTGCAGGTCAGGGGTGAGTTTCAAGGAGAGAGGGATGGGGGGAGTGGGGCCTTCGGCCCGGATCTGGTGACCTCTGCCGCCCCTTTTGATCGATCAAAAGGAGTGAAATGGAAAGCGGTCAAAGAGCTCCGGCTCAACGGATGAAGCTCGAACGGCTCAAGTGCGACGTCAACGGTGATTCGGAAGGGTGCCTGCCATGACTGCGACTCCTGCAGAGGCAACGAAGAACGGCGGAGCCAGGGACGGTGTCGGCGGAGCCTGGGACGGCTTCAAGGGCGGACTCTGGCGCGACGCCATCGACGTCCGCGACTTCGTCCAGCAGAACTACACGCCCTACGAGGGCGACGCCGACTTCCTCACCGGCCCCACCCAGCGCACCACCACCGTATGGAACAAGCTCCTGGCGATGTTCCCCCAGGAGATCGAGCAGGGCATCCACGACGTGGACGTGAAGACCCCCTCCCGCATCGACGCCTTCAAGCCCGGCTACATCGACGGCACCCCCGCCGACCACAGCGACCTCATCGTCGGCCTCCAGACCGACGCCCCCCTCAAGCGCGCCATCATGCCCAACGGCGGCTGGCGCATGGTCGAAGGCGCCCTCAACGCCTACGGCCACGAAGCCGACCCCGACGTGCGCGACGTCTACACCCACCTCCGCAAGACCCACAACGAGGGCGTCTTCGACGCGTACACCCCCGAAATCCGCGCCTGCCGCTCCTCCGGCATCATCACCGGCCTGCCCGACGCCTACGGACGCGGCCGCATCATCGGCGACTACCGCCGCGTCGCCCTCTACGGCGTCGACCGCCTCATCGCCGCCAAGGAAGCCGACAAGGCCCGCCTTAGCGAGGACTGGGCCACCGAGACCGTCATCCGCGACCGCGAGGAAGTCTCCGAGCAGATCAAGGCGTTGAAGGAACTCAAGGCCATGGCGACGTCGTACGGCTACGACATCTCCGGCCCCGCCACCACCGGCCGCGAAGCCGTCCAGTGGCTGTACTTCGCCTACCTCGCCGCCGTGAAGGAGCAGAACGGCGCCGCCATGTCGATCGGCCGCATCGACAACTTCCTCGACATCTACCTCCAGCGCGACATCGAAGCCGGCCTCATCACCGAGGAGCGGGCCCAGGAATTCATCGACGACTTCGTCATCAAGCTCCGCATCGTCCGCTTCCTGCGCACCCCCGAATACAACGAGCTGTACTCCGGCGACCCCACCTGGGTCACCTGGTCCATGGCCGGCATCGGCGAGGACGGCCGCCCCCTCGTCTCCCGTACGACCTTCCGCGCCCTGCAGACCCTCTACAACCTCGGCCCCGCCCCCGAGCCCAACCTCACCGTCTTCTGGGACCGCCAACTCCCGGCCGGATTCCGGGAGTTCGCGTCCAGGGTCGCCATCGACACCTCGGCCATCCAGTTCGAGTCCGACGCGCTGATGCGCCCCAAGTACGGCGACGACACCGCCATCGCCTGCTGCGTCTCCGCCATGGCCGTCGGCAAGCAGGTGCAGTTCTTCGGCGCGCGGGTCAACGTCGCGAAGGCCCTGCTGTACGCGATCAACGGCGGCCGCGACGAGAAGACCGGCAAGCTGGTCGTCGAGGGCTTCGCGCCCATCGAGGGCGAGTACCTCGACTACGAGAGCGTCGCAGCCCAGTACGACGCGATGCTGGACTGGCTGGCCAAGACGTACGTCCACGCACTCAACGTCATCCACTACATGCACGACAAGTACGCCTACGAGCGCATCGAGATGGCACTCCACGACCAGCACATCCTGCGCACCATGGCCTGCGGTATCGCAGGTCTGTCCGTGGCAGCCGACTCCCTCTCGGCGATCAAGCACGCCAAGGTCAAGGCCGTCCGCGACGAGACCGGACTCGCCGTCGACTACGAGATCGAGGGCGACTACCCCGCCTACGGCAACAACGACGACCGCGCGGATGCCCTGGCCACCCGGATCGTGCACGACTTCATGGAGAAGGTGCGCAAGCACCCCACCTACCGCGACGCCGTCCACACCCAGTCCGTACTGACCATCACCTCCAACGTCGTGTACGGCAAGAAGACCGGCAACACCCCCGACGGCCGCCGCGCCGGCACCCCCTTCGCGCCCGGCGCCAACCCCATGAACGGCCGCGACCAGCACGGCTACATCGCCTCCGCCCTCTCCGTCGCCAAGCTGCCCTACGACGACGCCGAGGACGGCATCTCGCTGACCAACACCATTACGCCGGACGCCCTGGGCCGCACCCCGCAGGAGCGCATCGACAATCTCTCCGGCGTCCTCGACGGCTTCATGGCCGGCAACGGCTTCCACATGAACGTCAACGTCCTCGACAAGGCCACCCTGGAAGACGCCATGCGCCACCCGGAGAACTACCCCCAACTCACCATCCGGGTCTCCGGCTACGCGGTGAACTTCGTCCGCCTCACCCGAGAGCAGCAGCTGGACGTCATCAACCGGACGTTCCACGGGGCGCTTTGAGGTCTCCACTGCCCCGCCCTCTGACGAATCTCAGGAAGGTTCCTGCCGTGGCCGTTCTGCTCCGCCCCGAGTTCCCCGTCGGGCGGCCGGCGCGGGCCGGCGGTGACGACGCCAGTACGCCCGCAGGGGCGGCCACCCGGCGGCCCATCGTCGGCTCGGTGCACTCCTGGGACCTGTCGACCGGCGTCGACGGCCCGGGCACGCGCTTCGTCGCCTTCCTCTCGGGCTGCCCGCTGACCTGCCTGTACTGCCACAACCCGGACACCTGGCGGATGCGCAACGGCAAGCGCACCACCGCGGACGACATGGTCGCCGAGGCCGCGAAGTACACGACGTTCATCCGCGCGGCCGGCGGCGGGGCCACCGTGAGCGGCGGCGAGCCGCTGCTCCAGCCCGTCTTCACCGGCGAGCTGCTGCACCGCTACAAACACGAGCTGGGTCTGCACACCGCCCTGGACACCTCCGGTTTCCTCGGCAGCCGGGCCACCGACGCGCTGCTGCGCGACGTGGACCTGGTGCTGCTCGACATCAAGTCCTGGGACCGCGAGACGTACAAGAAGGCCACGGGCCGGCCGCTGCAGCCGACGCTGGACTTCGCGCATCGGCTCGCGGACCTCGGCAAGGAGGTCCATGTCCGCTTCGTTCTGGTCCCGGGACTGACCGACGAACCCGCCAACATCGAGGGCGTCGCCTCCTTCGCCGCCTCCCTCGGCAACGTGTCCCGCGTCGACGTCCTCCCCTTCCACAAGCTGGGCGAGGGCAAGTGGCAGGCCCTCGGCATGAACTTCACCCTCCACGACACCCCGTCACCCACCGCCGAGCAGGTGGCGACGGCCCGGGAGACCTTCGCCGCGCACGGGCTGTATGCGGTCTGAAGCGGGCGGGGCGGGCGGGGCGGCGGGGAGTGCGTGGCTTGTCGCGGCGGGTGTGGCGGGTGTGGCGTGCCTGGCGGTCGCGGCGTACGTGGCATGTGTGGGGTGCGTGGCGTGCGTGGTGTCGAGGATCGTCAGGACGGACCGCCCGGCGGGGCCGCCGGGGCCACTCACCGCCGCCCTTTTCCCGGCTGCGGGCCCGGGCGTGAGGGTGTGAGCGAAGCCAGCGCGGTGGGTTGCACCGCACCGGCGGCGGTCGAGCCGTGCAGGAGTTCAGCCAGGTCATGGGGCTGAGCCCGCTCACCGGTTGGGGCTGCCGCTGTGATCCGGTCCAGCCGGAAACCGCGGCCGGCCCGTCGCGTGCGGCACCAGGCGATGAGGTACCACCGGCCGTCGGTGGTGAGCAGCCCGGCCGGCTCCACCACGCGGTCGATTTCGCGTCCCGTCGCGTCGATGTAGGACAGCCGTAGGACCGTGTTCGCGGTGAGGGCTTGCTCCACGGCGGCGCGGACCCGGACCGTGGGGTTGGCCGGTGCGGGCAGCGTGACGATCCGTGCGGCGAGTTCCTGTGCCGCCGCCGAGGCGGGACCGGTCATCGAGGCCGCGATCTTCTGGGCCGCTGTGCGGGCCGCACCGGCGTACGGGGCGCAGGCGTCGGCCGCGGCGAGCGCCACGGCCAGGGCCGAGGCTTCATCGGCGGTGAACTGGATCGGGGGCAGGGTCATCTCCCGGTCGATCGACCAGCCCCCGCCCCGCCCGGGCGAGGTGCGCACGGGAACCCCGGCCTCCATCAGCGCCTGGAGGTCCCGCTGCACCGTGCGCGTACTCACCTCGAATCGCGCGGCGAGCACCGCGACGGCAAGCGGCCGCGGCGCCGCCGCGCGCAACTCTTCCACCAGCGCATAGAGGCGAGCAGTGCGGTTCACGCCGGCGACGCTACCGTCACGCCGTGGCGAGGAAGTCCCGCTCACGCCCCAGTTCCCGCTCGGTGATGGTCAGGGGGAACAGCGTGAAGCCGTGCATGGCGCCCGCGACGACGCCGAGTTGCACCGGCGCACCTGCCGCCTGCCACCGCCCGGCGAGGAACAGCGAGTCGTCAAGGAGCGGATCCTCGGTGCCGACGACGATCCGGGCGGGCGGCAGCCCGGCCAGGTCGGCGAACAGGGGCGAGACCTCCGGATCGCGGCGCTGTTCCGCCCCCATCGCCGGTGTGAACAACTCGTAACTCCGCGGCAGGGTCTCGGAGTTGCTCAGCAGCCGCTTGGATCCGAACAATCGCTGGCTCGGTGTCATGGACAGGTCGTAGGAGCCGAAGAGCAGGTGAGCCGCGCGGAACGCGCCAGTGATGCCGTGCCGATCGCGAAGACGCAGCAGGGTTACGACGCTCAGGTGGGCGCCGGCCGATTCGCCGCCGATCAACAGCCGTCGGGTACCGAACTCGGCCGCGGCGTGGTCCACCAGCCACCGGGCATCGGTTTCGCAGTCGTCGGGGCCGGCGGGGAACGGGTGTTCCGGTGCGAGGCGGTACTCCACGCTGACCACGGCCAGCCGCGCCTGCTCGGCAAGTCGCCACAGTCGCTCGTCCTGCCCGTCCGCAGAGCCGAACGCCCAGCCCCCTCCGTGTATGTGCAGGTACACGCCGTCGACGCGGTCCGGCACGAACGCCCGGACTTTCACCCCGCCCGCGATGACGCGGTCCTGGCCCTGCGGCAGCCTCACCGGCGGCGTGTCACCACCGAGCCGGTTACGCCTCAGGGTGGCCAGCAGGGCTGCGTCCGGCATCTCTTCGCGAGCCGGGCGGCTCGCGGCAGCGGCGGCGAAACGCCCGTTGAACTTCAAGGTCTCGGCGAGACAGTCCTCGTCTGTGATCGTCATGCCGTCGACCGTCGCAGCCGTCCGCGACAACGTCCTGTCACCCTTTCCTGGTGAGCCGCGTCACAGGTAAGGGGGCGGCTGGCCTGGACCCTCGCTGGGTGCGCGAGGTCGTGCCCACTTGGTCGACGGTGATGGCGAGGACTTCTTCATCGAGATGGGGCCCCCACCCCCCGCCCCCCCACCCCCGCCCCCCCGCATCGCCCTCCGCACACTCACCCCGTTGATCGCTAAAACAGGTAGTTAGTGCGGGAATGTCCCTACGGTGACAAGGTGACCGAGCCACCCGCACCCCCCGCCGCGCCCTCGGACGCCTCCTCCGGTGCCTCCTCCTCGGACGCCTCCTCCTCGGGCGCGCCACAGACACCGGTACCGCCGCCGGTGTCGGCTGTCGCCCCCGCGCCGCCCGCCCCGCGTTCCGTGGCGTTGCGCGCGACGCTGGCCGGTACGGCCGTCTCCGTGCTGCTCATCCTGGCCATCGTGTTCGGCAGCCGGCTGCTCCAGGACTTCGACTCCGCGCTCCTTCCGTACGCGGTCGCCACCGTGTTCCTGGCTTTCGGTGTCGCCTACCGCTACAGCGTGTGGATCTCCTCTCCCGGCGCCCGCCGCCTGTTCAAGCAGGGCTGGCGGAGCCTGTTCTCGGCGGCCAACTTCCGCAGGGCGCCCACCGCCCTGCCGAAGATGATCGCCACCTATCTCGGCTTCCAGAAGTTCCTCGGCGCCCGTTCGCACGCCCGCTGGGCCGCCCATCAGCTGATCTTCTGGGGCTGCATCCTGGCGGCCGCGATCACGTTCCCGCTGACCTGGGGGTGGTTCACGTTCACCTCCGGGTCCGGCTCGGGCCCCGGGTACGAGATGCGGATCTGGGGGTTCAAGGTCCTCGGCTTCGACTCGCTGAGCGTCGTCGGCTGGCTGATGTTCCACGGCCTGGACATCGCCGCCGTGCTGGTGATCCCCGGCGCCTCGTACTTCCTGTGGCGGCGGATGAAGGACCGCGGCGCCATCACCGGCCAGCGTTTCGCCTACGACCTCGTCCCGCTGATCGCGCTGATCGTCATCTCCGTGACGGGGCTCCTCCTCACCTTCTCGTCGATCTTCCTGCACGGCGGCGGCTACCAGTTCCTGGCCGTCCTGCACATGGTCTCGGTCGTCTTCACCCTGATCTACATCCCGTTCGGGAAGTTCTTTCACATCGTGCAGCGGCCGGCCGCGGTCGGCATGCAGCTCTTCAAGTACACGGCGCGCCAGGACGAGCAGGTCTTCCCGTGCAAGCGCTGCGGCGAGCCGATCGACACCGCCCCGTACGTCGAGAACCTGCGGGGCACCATGCGCGATCTGAAGCTCGACTTCGACGCTTGGGCCGCGTACTGCCCGCGCTGCAAGCGGGTGCTGCGCGGCACCGCCTACCTCAGCCACGTCAAGAAGGGCTTCAAGTGAGCAGCCGGCCCCTTCCGCTCGACCCTTCGATCGCCCCGCCCGGCACCCGCAACTTCCGCGACGCGGGCGGCATCCCGGCCGACCAGTGGCACGCCGACCAGAACGGCGAGACCCTCGTGCCCACCCACTGCTGCTTCTGCGGGGTGCAATGCGGCATGTATCTGCGGGTCGACCGGGCGGGGAAGGTGTTCGGCGTCGAGCCCCGCAACCACGACATCAACCGGATGCGGCTCTGCCCCAAGGGAATCAACGCCTACCAGCAGGTCAACCACCCCGACCGGCTGACCTCCCCGCTGATGCGCCGCTCCCGCGACGAACCGTTCCGCGAAGCTTCCTGGGAGGAGGCGCTCGACTTCACGGTCGCCGAGATCCGCCGCATCCAGGCCGCCCACGGCAATGACGCGTTCGGGCTGCTCGGCGGGGCGAGCCTGTTCTCCGAGAAGACGTACCTGGTCGGCAAGTTCGGCCGGGTCGCCCTCAAGACGCGGCACGTCGACTACAACGGCCGGCTGTGCATGGTCTCCGCCGCCGGCGCCAACAAGCTCGCCTTCGGCATCGACCGGGCGGGCAACCCGTTCTCCGACATCCTGCTCACTGACTGCCTGCTGATCGCCGGGTCCAATGTGGGGGAGTGCTTCCCCGTCATGACCCAGTACCTGTGGGGCGCCCGGGACCGCGGTGCCAGCCTGATCGTGATCGACCCGCGCGAGACGGCCATCGCGCGCACCGCCGACATCCACGTCGCGCTGCGGCCCGGCACCGACGCGGCCTTCTTCAACGCGGTACTGAACGTCGTCATCCAGGAGGACCTGCTCGACAAGGAGTTCCTCGCCGAGCACACCACCGGCTGGGACGAGGTGTGCGCCTCCGTCGCTTCCGTCACGCCCGATGTGGCCGCCGAGATCTGCGGGGTTCCCGCCTCCCAGGTCGTCCAGGTCGCCCGGGCCTTCGCGGGCGCCGACCGGGCGATGGCCTGGCACGCGCGGGGCATCGAGCACCATTCGCAGGGCGTCGAGAACTGCCTGACCGTCATCAACCTCTGCACGGCCACCGGCAACCTCGGCAAGCCCGGCGCCGGTTACGGCACCATCACCGGCCAGGGCAACGGCCAGGGCGGACGCGAGCACGGCCAGAAGGCCGACCTGCTGCCCGGCGGGCGCTCCATCTCGAATCCGGAGCACCGGCAGCAGATCTGCGAGATCTGGGGCATCGACGAGTCCGAACTGCCGCCCGCGGGCACCTCGATGATGGAAATGGTCTGGCAGATGCAGCGCGAGGAGATCCGCGGCCTGATCGGCATCTGCAACAACCCGTTCGTCTCCCTGCCCAACTACGGGACGGTGAAAGCGGGTTACGACGCTCTGGAATTCCACGCTCAATTCGATTTCTTCCTTTCCGAGACCGCGGCCAACGCGCATGTCGTCTTCCCCGTCACCACCTGGGCCGAGGACGAGGGCGTGATGGCCAACGCCGAGGCCAGGGTGGTCAAGCACAACAAGGCGCAGGAGCCGCCCGGCGGTGTGCGCACCGACACCTGGGTGATGTGCCAGCTGGCCCAACGCCTGGGCGT
Organism: Streptomyces sp. NPDC001415; assembly: GCF_053597395.1. Lineage (NCBI taxonomy): Bacteria > Bacillati > Actinomycetota > Actinomycetes > Kitasatosporales > Streptomycetaceae > Streptomyces > Streptomyces sp. NPDC001415. The sequence goes on along the minus strand of NZ_JBSFIE010000011.1, from coordinate 229,823 downwards.
GGGCGACAAGTTCGCCTACCCGGGCTCCCGCGAGGTGTTCGAGGAGCTGCGGATCGCGTCGGCCGGCACGGTCAACGACTACTTCGGCATCACCTACGAGCGCCTGGAGGAGACCGGCGGTATCGCCTGGCCCTGCCCCTCCACCGACCACCCGGGCACGCCCCGCCTTTTCGAGGGCGGCCGGACCTCGCACCCGGACGGCAAGATCCACATGCAGGTCGTCGAGTGGCATCCGCCGATGGACCCGTACGACGAAGAGCATCCGATGTCGCTGACCACGGGCCGGACCGTGGCGCACTTCCTGTCCGGCAACCAGACCCGCCGGCTCGGCGCGCTCGTCGAGCAGACCCCGCGACCCTGGGTGGAGGTCCACCCGTCGCACGGCTTCCGCAACGGCGACCCGGTCCGGGTGGTGACCCGGCGCGGCAGCGAGGTCTTCCCCGCGCTGGTCACCGAGGCCATCCGGCCCGACACGGTGTTCATCCCGTACCACTGGCCGGTCCCGACGGCCGCCAACGCGCTCACCATCGATGCCCTCGACCCCCGTTCCAAGATCCCCGAGTACAAGGTGTGCGCCTGCCGTATCGAGGCCGCCGAGCGGATCGACGAGGTGCCGGCGCCGCCCACCGCCCCGGGCCACGAGGCGTACCCGGCGACCCAGGTCTCGCGCACCGACCCCCTGCCGCCCACGTCCCCGCAGGGCCGTGGCACCGCGGAGAGGAGCTGACGCCCGCCATGATGGGCAGAACGATCTTCATCGACCCGGGGCGCTGCATCGGCTGCCAGGCCTGTGTGTCCGCCTGCCGCGAGTGCGACTCGCACCGCGGCAAGTCCATGATCCATCTCGACTATCCCGACGAGGGCCATTCCGTCGCCTCCCTTCCGACCGTCTGTATGCACTGCGAGGACCCGGTCGCCCCGTGCGCCGAGGTCTGTCCCGCCGACGCGATCCTGGTGACCGCGGACGGAGTGGTGCAGCAGGCCGACACCACCCGCTGCATCGGCTGCGCGAACTGCGTGAACGCCTGCCCCTTCGGCGTACCGAAGATCGACCTCCAGGCGAAGCTGCAGATGAAGTGCAACCTCTGCTACGACCGCACCGCCTACGGCCTCGCCCCCATGTGCGCCACGGTCTGCCCGACCGGTGCGCTGTTCTACGGGACCGTCGAGGAACTCCGCGCGGAGCGCCCCGGCGTCCAGGTCGCCGACTCCTTCACGTTCGGCGATGTCGTCGTCTCCACCGGCGTGGCCATGGTGGTGCCCGCCGACAAGGTCCAGTGGCCGGTGCCCGGCGGCCTGCCGATCGTCGAGGTGAATGGAAAAGCCGTGAACGAAGCGAACTCCGGCAAGGGCGGCGGCGGGCGACAGGGGGACGGGAAAGGTGTCACCCGATGAGCGTCACCGAGCAGCCTCCCGCCGGCCCCGACCCCGGCACGGATCCCGCCCAGGCCGCCCTCCACGACCGCATCGCCGCCGACTCCCTCACCACTCGCCGTGACTACCTCCGCATCGTCGCCACCGTCTCGGGCGGCCTCGCCGTCGGCGGTGTGGCCGTTGCCGGGGGAGTGCTGCACCGGCACGGCGACAACGACGCCCCGCCCGACGCCAAGCGCGTCGCGGCCGTGCTCCCCCCTGGCGAGTCCGTCGCCTTCCGCTTCCCCGGCGAGGACGATCGTGCGGTCGCCGTCCGCCTCACCGACGGCACCCTCGTCGGCTACTCCGCCGTCTGTACGCATCTGGCCTGCGGGGTGCTGTGGCGCGAGGACCGCGGCACCGAGGGCGAGCTGTACTGCCCTTGCCACGAAGGGGTCTTCGACGCCCGCACCGGCGAGGTCACCGCCGGACCGCCGCCGCGCCCGCTGCCCAAGGTGCTCCTCGTCGAGGAGGCCGACGGCAGCGTCTGGGCGGTGGCCACGGCGCGCTCCGGCGAGAGCGTCAAGGACGCCATGTGCCGCCAGTTCGCCGACAGCCGGCCCGGCATGGCGGCCCGCATGGGCTGCCCCGGCGCCAACGCGAAGCCGGCCGAGAGGAGCGAGCGGACATGAGCACCGAAGGCAACGCGGCCCCCGGCCGGACCCCCGCTGGCGGGCCCGGCCCGCGCGAGGGCGTCGCGGTCCCCCCGCCGCCCGTGTACACCCCCGGCTCCGCACAGCCCCGGCTCAACCGGCCGGTCCACGAGCGCTACCCGCAGATCCGCGCGACCAGCGGGTACGGAGACCCCCGGATCCGGCACACCGGGCCCGGCCCGGGCGCCGGCAGCGAGCAGGAACCGGAGCGTTCCTCGAAGCTGACGGCTCGCCTCACCCTGGCGATCACGGTGGTCATCGGCCAGCTGTGGGGCCTGGCCGTGGTGGTCAATGAGTGGATGCGGGGCAACACCGGCACCGCCTGGTGGGGCGCGGGATTCCTCTGCCTGTCGTTCCTGGTGGTCCTCGGCCTCTGGCTGCTCGACCCGAAGGACCGCTGAGTGAACCGCTCATTGGAGGCCGCCGAATCGAAGCCAGGCCGGTCGAAGGGCTGTCTTCCGGGCCGCGTACGGCATCGTCCGCAGGGCCGGCGCCCCAAGGCCCGCCGACCGGCCCACGTGCGGCGCCCCCGTCCGCCGTACCCTTGACGTATGAGCACCGCCCCCGCCCCCGGACCGCGCGACCGGAAATCAGCGCCCAAGGAGCAGTCCAAGCCGACGCTGGTCTTCGACGATCCGCTGGACCAGCAATCTGCGGACGACACGGACCGCGGGTGGGGCGAGCGGCCCGCCTCCGCGGGCAGCGCCGCCGACTTGGCGCGCTTCCTCGACGAGAAGCCGCCCCACCACATCTGAGTCGTACGAGCTCGATCCGTCTGAGCGGTACGGGCTCGCCACATGTCAGCGGCACGAGCTCGATACACCTGAGCCGTACGCGCTCCGCACATCCCAGCCGTACGCGCTCCGCACATCCCAGCCGTACGCGCTCCGCACATCCCAGCCGTACGCGCTCGGCAGATCCCAGCCGTACGGGATCGGTCTACGAAGCGGGGCCGGAGCCGCGCTGGGCGACCAGGGCGTCGCGGATCTCCTTCAGCACCTCCAGCTCGCTGATCTCCATCGTCTCGCGCATGCCTTCCTCGGCCCTGTCCTGCCGGGCTCGTCGGGCCAGGAACTTGGCCATCGGCAGCACCATCAGGAAGTACACAACGGCGGCGGTGATGAGGAAGCTCAGCAGGGCGCTGAGCACTCCGCCCCAGGCGATCTGGATGCCCGAGTCGGCGGTGCAGGGGCCTTTCAGGCAGGAGCTGTAGCCCTCCAGGTCCTTGGTGCCGAACGCGCCGACCAGCGGGTTGATCACGCCCTTCACGACCGAGTTCACCACGTTGGTGAACGCGGCGCCGATCACCACGGCGACCGCCAGGTCGATCACGTTCCCGCGCACCAGGAAGGCCTTGAAGCCGGCCAGCACGCTTGTCTTCTCCTCGCTCACCAATGAGCCTTTCTTCGCATGTGCAGGGGGCAGTGCAAACTCCTGCGCCACCTTGGACAGGGCAGACCCAAGCTGTCCAATCCATGCACGCGAATTGGCGACTTGACCGTTCGCCCGTGCGAATCAACACAGCGTCACCGCAAGCCGGGACGTCGTACCCGCGCCGACCAGCGCCTTGGCGGCCTCGCGCGGCACGGCGAGGACAACGAGCGCTCCGGCTTCCGCCGAGGCGCCACGCGTGCCCGGAACTTCCTTGACCCTGGCGTCCGTTGCCACCACGCGGGCCTGATCGCCGCTTGCCGAGGGCGAGTTGGGGGACGCGATCACATCGACCCGGTCGCCGGGCTTCAGGAGCCGTACGGTCTCCGCGTCCGCGATCCGTACCGGCGCCGACACCAGCGTGACCGGCCGCGCCGGGCCTCGCTCGCGGGGCGCGGGGGCCGCGGGCGGGTGCGTACGCTCAGCCGCCTGCGGGCTGGAGACGGCGAGGGCGGCGGCCGTGACGGCGAGCCCCGCGGCCATGGCGCGCCGTCGCCTGCGCATCGCGCGCCGCAGCCCGTGCTTTCCGCCGCGCACCCGCAGCGGCGGGAAGAACGGCACCCCGCCGGGCTCGGGCGCGGGCACGGGAGGCAGGAAGGGGAGCGGGCGGGGAGCGGGTGAGGCGGATGACGTGGTGCCTGCGGACATGGTGATCACTGCCGATCGTGAGGAGCCTGTGGTGCTCGGACGCTCTTCACGATCCCCTGCTCCGCGGGATTTCGCCGGAGCCTGTGGACCGTCGGCCACTTGTGGACAACTCGCTCACCCGGAAGGGGAGTTCAAGGCCCGCGGCCCGCTCGGCCCACAGCCCGCTCGGGCCGGGGCCCGCTCAGGCCCGCGGCCCGCTCAGGAGGCCCTGCTCGGAAACCGGCCCCGCTGACGAACCGGCCCCGCCCCCCTGCTCGCCCGGCGCCGGAAAGCGCCCAGCGCCGGGCCCGCGCCACGCTTACGGCAGCTCGATGCCCAGGTCCCAGCCGTCGTGCGCGTGCATGCACAGGCAGTCGCGGTCCTCGGTCGCGGGAAGGGCCGCGACCGCGTCGAAGAGCACCTCGCGCAGGCGCGCCACGTTCTCGCCGAACACCCGCAGGACCTCGGCGTGCGAGACGCCCTCGCCGGTCTCGGCGCCCGCGTCCAGGTCGGTCACCAGGGACAACGAGGTGTAGCAGAGCTCCAGTTCGCGGGCGAGGTAGGCCTCGGGGTGCCCGGTCATGCCGACCACCGACCAGCCCATCGACGCGTGCCACTTCGATTCGGCGCGGGTGGAGAAGCGGGGGCCCTCGACGACGACCATGGTGCCGCCGTCCACGGCCTGCCAGCCGCGCCCGTCGGCCGCGCCCAGGGCCGCCTTGCGGCCGCTCGGGCAGTACGGGTCGGCGAACGTGGTGTGCACGACGTTGGGGATCGTGCCGTCGGGCAGCGGCAGCCCGTCGAAGAAGGTCTGGACGCGCGCCTTCGTACGGTCCACCAGCTGGTCCGGTACAAGGAGCGTGCCCGGCCCGTACTCCTCGCGCAGGCCGCCCACCGCGCACGGCCCGAGCACCTGGCGCACCCCGACCGACCGCAGTGCCCACAGGTTGGCGCGGTAGTTGATGCGGTGCGGGGGCAGGTGGTGGCCGCGGCCGTGGCGGGGCAGGAACGCCACCCGTCGGCCGGCGATCTCGCCGAGGAAGAGCGAGTCGCTGGGGGAGCCGTAGGGAGTGTCCACCTGGACCTCGGTGACGTCCTCCAGGAACGAGTAGAACCCCGAGCCGCCGATGACGCCGATCTCTGCGTTAACCATGCCGGTCACACTAACCGTGGGCACAAACGACGGAACCCCCGCCGTAGTACGGGCGGGGGTTCTGTACGGAAGCCGGGTCAGGCGGCCGTGCCGGAGCTCGACGCGGCCGAGCGGGAGCTCGACGTCGACGCGGCCGGCTTGGAGTCCGAGCTCGACGAGGTCTTCGACGCCGACGAGGACGACGCGGGCGAGCTGCTCGACGACGCGCCGCGGCTGTCGTTGCGGTAGAAGCCGGAGCCCTTAAAGACGATGCCGACCGCCGAGAACACCTTCTTCAGGCGTCCGTCGCAGTTCGGGCATACGGTCAGGGCGTCATCGGTGAACTTCTGCACCGCCTCAAGGCCCTCGCCGCACTCGGTGCACTGGTACTGGTAGGTCGGCACTGTGTCTTCCTCCTGGCACTCTCACTCATTGAGTGCTAACGACGGTCCATACTGACGTATTCCCCGGGATCAGTCCACCGTGACGGGGACACGGTGACCGACGCCACGCGCCACGGTACGTCCCGACGGGCGCGGGGAGAGCCGGGAGCGCAGTGCGAGCAGCGTGACCAGGGCCAGCGCCGTGCCCGCCATCGGCACCAGGAATCCGGCGGTCGAACCGTGGGCGTCGGTCAGCCGCCCGGCCACGGTGACGGCGGCGGCCTGGCCCAGCGCGACCGCGCCGGTCAGCCAGGTGAACGCCTCGGTGCGGGAGGTGGCCGGGACCAGCGTCTCGACCAGCGTGTAGCCGGTGATCAGGGCCGGGGCGATGCACAGGCCGACGATCAGGCCGAGGCCGCCGAGCAGCAGCGCGGAGTGCGCCGCCCACAGTCCGGAGGCCGCCAGCGTCAGCGCCGCGTAGCCGGCGATCAGCCGGGTGCGGGGCGCGGACTTCCAGGCGATGGCGCCGCAGGCGATGCCCGCCAGCATGTTTCCGGCGGCGAAGATGCCGTAAAGGACGCCGTTGATGCCGGGGTTGCCGATCTCTTCCGCGAAGGCGGTCAGCGAAACCTGCATGCCGCCGAAGACCGCGCCGATGCCGAGGAAGGCCATCGCCAGGACGCGTACGCCCGGGATGGACAGCGCGGAGGTGTGCTCGGCCGCCTCGTGCTCGGCGGCGCTGCGGACCGGCGGCTGGGTGCCGCGCCGTGCCGCGAACAGGAGGCCGCCGACGAGGGTCAGCGACGCCTCGGCGATGAGCCCTGCGGCCGGGTGCACGCCGGTGCACAGGGCGGTCGCCAGGACCGGGCCGATGACGAAGGTGAACTCGTCGGTGACCGACTCGAAGGCGGCGGCGGTCGCCATCAGGGGCGAGCCGTCGAGCTTGTTGGCCCAGCGGGCCCGCACCATGGGGCCGACCTGCGGGACCGAGGCGCCGGTGGGCACGGCCGCGATGAACAGCGCCCACAGGGGCGCGCCGGCCAGCGCGAGGGCGGTCAGCGCGGACACCGAGGCCGCGTGGACCAGGACGCCCGGCACCAGGACCGCGCGCTGTCCGAAGCGGTCCGCGAGCTTGCCGCTCTGCGGGGCGAACAGCGCCATGGACACGCCGGTGAAGGCGGCGACGGCGCCCGCGCCCCCGTAGGAGCCGGTGGTGTGCTGGACGAGCAGGAGGATGCCGATGGTGAGCATCGCGAAGGGCTGCCGGGCGGCGAAGCCGGGCAGGAGGAAGGACAGTGCGCCAGGTGTGCGCAGAAGCTGCCCGTAACCGGGCCGCTTGTCAGAAGTGACCGTGGATGCCACGGCCCCTTGCCTTTCTGCCGCCTGGTAGCGCGCCCCATGCACAGATCTGTGGGTGCGGGCGTTGCCGAGAGCTGTCCTCTTGCGCGGAACTGCGGTAGATGCCGGGGCTACTGCGGGGAGCTCCCGACCGCCATACGGTCGCGCCAGCTCTGCGTCAGGCAGAGTTGGTCGATCAGTGGTGTGCCTTCATGATACAGAGGTTTGGCACCCCGTGCCTACGAATCCGCACGGAGTGCCAAGTTTCGGCCTGTGTTTATTGGGCCGACACGCGGCTTAACGGCGGCGCCACGCGCCTTAATGAGCCGTTCGCCTGGGCTTCGCCTTCTTGGGAGGCTCGCTCGCTTCGCCCCCGGTGCCCAGCCAGCCCGCCAGCTTTCCGCCCTGGCCGACCGCCCGCAGCCGGTTCTCGGCCGCGTCCCGTACCGGATCGGTGGCCACCACCAGAAGCTCGTCGCCGTGACGCAGCACGGTCGTGGGCCCCGGCACGAAGCTCTTGCCGTCGCGTACGACCAGGGTGACGGCGGCGCCCGGCGGCAGCCTCAGTTCGTGCACCTCGACGCCGTGCATCCTCGACTTCGGCGGGATCGCCACGGAGAGCAGATGGCCGCGAAGCCGCTCCAGGGGGGCCGATTCGACGCCCAGGTCGGCGGCCTCGTCGGTGTCGGAGAGCTGGAGCTTGCGGGCCAGCCACGGCAGTGTCGGACCCTGGATCAGGGTGTAGACGACGACCAGGATGAAGACGATGTTGAAGACCTTCTCGCTGCCGTCGATCCCGGAGACCATGGGAATCGTGGCGAGGATGATGGGCACGGCGCCGCGCAGGCCCGCCCACGACATCAGGGCCTTCTCCTGCCACGGCATCCTGAAGGGCAGCAGGCTGAGCAGCACTTCCACCGGCCGCGCGACCATCGTCAGGACCAGGCCGATGATCACGGCCGGCCAGAAGTCGGCGCCCAGGTTGTGCGGGGTGACCAGCAGGCCGAGCAGGACGAACATGCCGATCTGGGCGATCCAGCCGAGCCCGTCGGCGAAGCCGCGGGTGGCGGGCCAGTGCGGCAGCTTGGCGTTGCCGAGCACCATGGAGGCGAGGTAGACCGCGAGGAAGCCGGAGCCGTGGGCCATCGCGCCGGCCGCGTAGGCGCTCACGGCGATCGCCATGACCGCGATCGGGTAGAGACCGGACGCGGGCAGGGCCACATGGCGCAGTCCGTACGATCCGAGCCAGCCCACCGCGAGCCCGACCGAGGCGCCTATGGCGAGCTCCAGGGCTATCTTCCCGACCAGCAGGTACCAGGAGTCGACAGGCCCCGGTGTGGAGAAGGCGACGACCAGGATCACCACGGGGGCGTCGTTGAAGCCCGACTCGGCCTCCAGGACGCCGGTGATGCGCGACGGCAGGGGCACCTTGCGCAGGACCGAGAAGACGGCCGCGGCGTCCGTGGACGACACCACCGCGCCGATGATCAGTGACTGCCGCCACTCCAGGCCCACCAGATAGTGCGCGCCCGCCGCCGTGACCCCCACGCTCACCGCGACGCCGACGAGCGACAGCACCACGGCCGCCGGCAACGCCGGCCTGATCTCCTTCCACTTGGTGCCCAGGCCGCCCTCGGCCAGGATCACCACCAGTGCGGCATAGCCGATCACCTGCGTCAGTTCCGCGTCGCTGAACTTGACGTGGAAGATGCCGTCCTGCCCGATCGCGATCCCGATGCCGAGATACAGGAGCAGGCTGGGGAGCCCGCTGCGGGACGAGATGCGCACCGCGGCGACGGCGATGAGCAGGACGAGCGAGCAGATGAGCAGGAGTTCGTTGAGCTGGTGGACAGTCAGTGGCCGATCCTTCCCCTCAGGTGCCGCCGGGCACCCCATGAAAATCGTGCATCCCAAGGCGCCGGGTGCGCATCCGGGGACTCCTGGGACGCACCTGGTGAAACGTTCCTTCGCCCAAGGTACTTCGTTACCTTACCTAATCTTTGACGCTTTCTTTACGCGCGGGCTCATGTGCGCGACGCCCCGGTGCGCGAACTCAGACACCGCGTCGGGGGCTGTCAGCGGCTGCGCCTATGGTTGCTCCCAGCACTCCTGGACCACCCTGCCCCTCGAAGGACAGCGATGCCCGCCACCACAACCGCCCCTTCCGCCGGTACGACGGCCGGCAAGACGAGCAGGAAGAGGGGACGCCGCCTGAGGCTGTTCGTCCTCGTCCTGGTGCTGGCGCTGGTCGCGGGCGTGGCCTACGGCGCGTACTGGTCGGTGAGTACCGTGCGCGCCTCGTTCCCGCAGACCACCGGCACCATCAAGCTCCCGGGCCTGACCGGCCAGGTCGAGGTCAAGCGCGACGACTACGGCGTCCCGCAGATCTACGCCGACAGCGACGCGGACCTGTTCATGGCGCAGGGCTACGTCCAGGCGCAGGACCGCTTCTGGGAGATGGACGTCCGGCGCCACATGACGTCGGGCCGGCTCTCGGAGATGTTCGGCAGCGGTCAGGTGGACACCGACGCCTTCCTGCGCACGCTGGGCTGGCGCAAGGTCGCGCAGCAGGAGTACGACACCAAGCTGTCGCCCGCCACCAAGCAGTACCTCCAGGCGTACGCGGCGGGGGTGAACGCGTACCTGAAGGGCAAGGACGGCAAGGACATCTCCGTCGAGTACGCGGCCCTCGGCTTCACCAACGACTACACGCCCGAGACCTGGTCGCCGGTCGACTCGGTGGCCTGGCTCAAGGCGATGGCCTGGGACCTGCGCGGCAACATGCAGGAAGAGATCGACCGTTCGCTGATGACCAGCAGGCTCAGCGCGAAGCAGATCAACGACCTGTACCCGGCCTATCCCTCCGCCACCCACCGACCCGTCGTCGACGAGGGCTCGTACAACAAGGCCACCGGGAAGTTCGACCCCCAGCGCGCCGCGACGGGCTCCGACGGGGCCTCGGGGACCGCCCAGGGCGCCCTCCAGGGGATGCAGAGCCAGCTGTCGGCGCTCTCCGACACCCTCGACAAGATCCCGGCGCTGCTCGGCCCCAACGGCAGCGGCATCGGCTCCAACTCCTGGGTGGTGTCGGGCCAGTACACGACGACCGGCATGCCGCTGCTCGCCAACGACCCGCACCTCGCGCCGATGATGCCCTCGCTCTGGTACCAGATGGGCCTGCACTGCCGGACCGTCTCCGGCAAGTGCAACTACGACGTCGCGGGCTACACCTTCTCCGGCATGCCCGGCGTGGTCATCGGCCACAACCAGGACGTCTCCTGGGGCTTCACCAACCTCGGCGCCGACGTGACCGACCTGTACCTGGAGAAGATCTCCGGCTCCAGCTACCTCTACGACAACCAGGAGAAGCCGCTCGCCACGCGCGAGGAGGTCATCAAGGTCGCCGGCGGGCCCAGCAAGACCATCACGATCCGCGAGACCAACAACGGCCCCCTCGTCTCGGACCGCGACGACGAGCTGGAGAAGGTCGGCCAGAAGGCGCCCGTCAACTCCGCGGCCCCCGACCGGGGCACCGGCTACGCGGTCTCCCTGAAATGGACGGCACTTGAGCCCGGCAAGTCCATGGACGCGGTGTTCGCGCTGAACCGCGCCACCGACTTCAAGTCCTTCCGGGCCGCCGCCAAGGACTTCGAGGTCCCCTCGCAGAACCTGATCTACGCCGACACCAAGGGCAACATCGGCTACCAGGCCCCCGGCAAGATCCCGGTGCGCGCCGAGGGCGTCGACGGCACCATGCCGGCCCCGGGCTGGGACTCCAAGTACGCGTGGAAGAAGGGCTACATCCCCTTCGACGCGCTGCCCTACGAGTACAACCCCAAGCGGGGCTTCATCGTCACCGCCAACCAGGCCGTGATCGACGACAAGAAGTACCCGTACCTGATCACCAAGGACTGGGGATACGGCACCCGCAGCCAGCGGATCAACGACCTCATCGAGTCGAAGACCAAGGGCGGCGGGAAGATCTCCACCGAGGACATGCAGAAGATGCAGATGGACAACAGCAGCGAGATCGCCGCGCTGCTGACGCCCGCCCTGCTGAAGATCAACGTGCCGGACCCGGCCGTCCGCGAGGCGCAGAAGCTCCTTGAGGGCTGGGACTACACCCAGGAGAACGACTCGGCGGCCGCCGCCTACTTCAACTCGGTGTGGCGCAACGTCCTGAAGCTGGCGTTCGGCAACAAGCTGCCCAAGGAACTGCGTCCCAAGGGCGAGTGCCTGTACGTGACTCCGCCGGCCGGCACCGGTCCGGTCGACGACCCCAATCAGAAGGTCCAGGAGTGCGGCGAGCGCGACGGCGACTCGGCGCAGCCCGACGGCGGCGACCGCTGGTCCGAGGTCGTCCGGAAGATCTTCAACGACCAGAACAACACCTGGTGGCAGTCGCCCGCGACCCGTCTCGACAAGGCCACCACGACGCGCGACCAGCTGCTCGCCCGGGCCATGAAGGACGCCCGCTGGGAGCTGACCGCCAAGCTCGGCAAGGACACCACGACCTGGAGCTGGGGCCGGCTGCACCAGCTGATGCTGAAGAACCAGACCCTCGGCAAGGAGGGCCCGGGCTTCCTCCAGTACGTCCTCAACCGCGGCCCGTGGAACCTGGGCGGCGGCGAGGCCGCGGTCAATGCCACCGGCTGGAACGCGGCGAGCGGCGACTACGGCGTCACCTGGGTCCCCTCGATGCGGATGGTCGTCAACCTCAAGGACTTCGACAAGTCCAAGTGGATCAACCTCACCGGCGCCTCGGGCCACGCCTACAGCGCGCACTACTCGGACCAGACCGAGAAGTGGGCCAAGGGCCAGCTCCTGGACTGGTCGTTCAGCGGCAAGGCGGTCGACGGGTCAACCGTGGACACGCTGAAGCTCACGCCGTAGTACGGGCCTTGTGACACCGGCCTTCAGGCGTTGAAGCGCGTCACCCCGTAGGGGGTGACGACAGCCTGCACGGGGTGGTCGTGCGGTTCCTCCGGGACCCGCGCGACCACCTCGTTCGCATAGAGGAGCACCACCAGCGCGGGCGCGCTGCCGGACGCCTCGATACGGGCGAGGACCCGGTCGTAGGAACCGCCGCCCCGGCCGAGCCGCATCCCGCGCGCGTCCACGGCGAGGCCGGGCAGCAGCACGGTGTCCGCGGCCGTCACGGCGTCCGGGCCGAGCCGCTCGCCCTCCGGTTCGAGCAGCCCGCGCCCCGCCGGCAGGAGGTGCTCGGGCCCGGAGTAGGCGGCCCAGTCCAGATCGTTGTCCGCGAGCAGCACCGGAAGCAGCACCCGTACACCCCGGGCGTACAGCGAGTGGACCAGGGCGCGGGTGCCCGGTTCGCGGCCCACCGAGATGTACGCGGCCACCGTGCCGGCCGCCGCGAGTTCGGGCAGGGCCAGGGCCCGGTCGGCGAGCGCCAGGGAGGAGGCGAGCAGTTCGTCGTCGCTCAGCCGCTTCCTGGCGTCGAGAAGGCTGAGCCGCAAGAGGGCCTTTTCGGACGTTTGGTCACTCACCGTGCTTCTGCAATCCCCTCAAATGCGTGGGTAAGAGAGCGAATTCACCGACGGATCATCTTCCGCACATAGGCAGCGGATAGTGTGCCCCGCATGACTCAGTCGCCCCCACGGATCACCAAGGCTGTCATCCCCGCGGCCGGGCTCGGTACCCGGTTCCTTCCGGCCACCAAGGCCACCCCGAAGGAAATGCTGCCGGTGGTGGACAAGCCGGCCATTCAGTACGTGGTGGAGGAGGCGGTGGCGGCGGGCCTCTCCGACATCCTGATGGTGACCGGCCGCAACAAGCGTCCTCTGGAGGACCACTTCGACCGGAACTACGAGCTGGAGTCGGCGCTGACCCGAAAGGGCGACGCGGACCGCCTCGCCAAGGTGCAGGAGTCCAGCGACCTGGCGACCATGCACTACGTACGCCAGGGGGACCCGCGGGGTCTTGGCCACGCCGTGCTGTGCGCGGCCCCGCACGTGGGCAGCCAGCCCTTCGCGGTGCTCCTCGGCGACGACCTGATCGACGCCCGCGACCAGCTGCTCTCGCGGATGGTGGAGATCCAGGAGCACGAGGGCGGCAGCGTGATCGCGCTCATGGAGGTCGACCCCGAACAGATCCACCTCTACGGCTGCGCGGCCGTCGAAACCACCGCTGAGAGTGACGTCGTACGGGTCACCGGACTCGTCGAGAAGCCCGAGGCCGCCGAGGCGCCCTCCAACCTCGCCGTCATCGGCCGCTATGTCCTGGACCCGGCCGTCTTCGACGTGCTGCGCACCACCCAGCCGGGCCGCGGCGGCGAGATCCAGCTCACCGACGCCCTCCAGCAGATGGCCGCCGACGAGTCGATCGGCGGCCCCGTGCACGGCGTCGTCTTCAAGGGCCGTCGCTATGACACCGGCGATCGCGGAGACTATCTGCGAGCCATTGTCAGACTGGCGTGCGAACGTGAAGACCTGGGCCCGGACTTCAAGGCCTGGCTTCGCCGGTACGTCACCGAGGAGATGTAGGCACCCGTGAGCAACACGATCTGGTCGGTGGACGAGCACCTGGACGACATCCTCGCCGCGGTCAGGCCGCTCGAACCGATCGAGCTGCAACTGCCCGACGCCCAGGGCTGCGTCCTGGTCGAGGACGTCACGGTGTCCATCGCCCTGCCGCCCTTCGACAACAGCTCGATGGACGGGTACGCGGTGCGGGTCGCCGATGTCGCGGGCGCCAGCGAGGAGTTCCCCGCGGTGCTCACCGTCATCGGCGACGTCGCGGCGGGCAGCGGTGAACTGCCCACCGTGGGCCCCGGCCAGGCCGCCCGGATCATGACCGGCGCCCCGCTGCCGCCCGGCGCCGAGGCCGTCGTCCCCGTCGAGTGGACCGACGGCGGGACCGGCCGGGGAGCCGCCACCACCATGCGGCCCGCGGGAGACGCTCCCGAAGGGGCGAGCGGCGAAGTGCGGGTGCACCGCCCGGCCGAGGCCCGCGCCCACGTCCGCGCGCGCGGCAGCGACGTCCAGGTGGGCGACCTCGCGCTGACGGCCGGCACCGTGCTCGGCCCGCCCCAGATCGGCCTGCTCGCAGCCATCGGCCGAGGCGCGGTCACCGTGCGGCCGCGCCCGCGCGTGGTGGTGCTCTCCACGGGCAGCGAACTGGTGCAGCCCGGCGAGGAGTTGGGCCAGGGCCAGATCTACGACTCCAACAGCTTCGCGCTGGCCGCCGCCGCCCGGGACGCGGGCGCCATCTCCTACCGCGTCGGCGCCGTCACCGACGACGCGGACGTCCTGCGCGACACCATCGAGGACCAGCTGATCCGCGCCGACCTCCTGGTCACCACCGGCGGGGTCAGCGTCGGAGCGTACGACGTCGTCAAGGAGGCGCTGTCCTCCGTAGGAGACGAGGACGAGCCGGGCAGCGGCGTCGACTTCCGCAAGCTGAAGATGCAGCCGGGCAAGCCCCAGGGCTTCGGCTCGATCGGCCCCGACCACACCCCGCTGCTCGCCCTCCCCGGCAACCCGGTCTCCTCGTACGTCTCCTTCGAGCTGTTCGTACGCCCCGCGATCCGCACCCTGATGGGCCTCGACGACGTGCACCGGCCGACCGCGCGCGCCGTCCTGAAGGCCGACAAGGCGCTGTCCTCGCCCGCGGACCGGCGCCAGTTCCTGCGCGGCGCCTACGACGCCGAGGCGGGCACCGTCCGCCCGGTCGGTGGCTCCGGATCGCATCTGATCGCGGCGCTCGCGCAGGCCGACTGCCTGATCGTGCTGCCCGAGGACACCACGTCGGCGGAGCCCGGCAGCGAGGTGGAAGTGGTCCTGCTCGGCTGAGTGTCAGTCGGTGGGGGTACGGTGTCTGCCCACAGAAGCCGTACCGGGAGCGCCACCGAATGAGTACGACGCAAGGCAGGCTCACGCACATCGACGAGGCGGGTGCGGCCCGCATGGTCGACGTCTCCGAGAAGGACGTCACCGCACGCACCGCCCGCGCGAGCGGCCGCGTGCTCGTCTCGCCGCGTGTCGTGGAGCTCCTGCGCGGCGAGGGCGTCCCCAAGGGAGACGCCCTGGCCACCGCCCGCATCGCCGGGATCATGGGCGCCAAGCGCACCCCCGACCTCATCCCGCTGTGCCACCCCCTGGCAGTCTCCGGAGTGAAGCTCGACCTGTCGGTCGCCGACGACGCGGTGGAGATCCTCGCGACGGTGAAGACCACCGACCGCACGGGCGTCGAGATGGAGGCGCTGACCGCGGTGTCGGTGGCGGCCCTCACCGTCGTCGACATGGTCAAGGCGGTCGACAAAGCCGCCGTGATCACCGATATCAGGGTCGAGGAGAAGACCGGCGGCAAGTCCGGCGACTGGAACCGGCCCGAGGCGGCCGGAGCATGACGCCCCCGCAGCCCGCCACGACCCCGCCGAGGCCCGGCCCGCAGGCGGCGGCGCCCTTCCCCCTGGGCGGCGAAGGGCTCGGCGAGGCGCTTCTGGCTCCGTACGCCGCGCTCGTCGTCACCGCCTCCAACCGGGCGGCCGCCGGGGTGTACGCGGACACGGGCGGCCCGCTGCTCGCCGAGGGCCTCGCCGCGCTCGGCTTCGCGGTGGACGGCCCGCTGGTCGTGCCCGACGGCGCCCCGGTCGGGCAGGCGCTGCGCGCGGGCGCGGCCGCCGGGTACGACGCGATCGTCACGACCGGCGGCACCGGCATCTCGCCCACCGACCGCACCCCCGACGCGACCCGGGGCGTCATCGACTACGAGGTCCCCGGCATCCCCGAGGCCATCCGCGCCGAGGGCCTGGCCAAGGTCCCCACCGCCGCCCTCTCGCGAGGCCTTGCCGGAGTGGCGGGCCGCACCCTGATCGTCAACCTGCCGGGCTCCACCGGCGGTGTACGCGACGGGCTCGCCGTCCTGGAGCGGATCCTGCGGCACGCCGTGGACCAGATCCGCGGCGGCGACCACCCGAGACCCGCGGGGAGCCCGAGCTGAACGTTCCTTCCTGGCCGGTCGAGCTCGCGGAGGGCGATGTGGTCCTCCGCCCCATAAAGGCGCGCGACCAACGGGCCTGGCGCGAGGTCAACCGGCGCAACCGCGACTGGCTGCGGCCCTGGGAGGCGACGATCCCGCCGCCCGCGCCCGGCGCGCCCTTCGCCCAGCGCCCCACGTACCGGCAGATGGTCCGCCACCTGCGCGCCGAGGCCAACGCGGGCCGCATGCTGCCGTTCGTCATCGAGTACCAGGGCCGTCTGGTGGGCCAGTTGACGGTCGCCGGGATCACCTGGGGCTCGATGTGCTCGGGCCACGTCGGGTACTGGGTGGACCGCGAGGTCGCGGGCCGGGGCGTGATGCCGACGGCCGTCGCGCTCGCCACCGACCACTGCTTCCGCACGGTGGGGCTGCACCGCATGGAGGTGTGCATCCGCCCCGAGAACGCGCCGAGCCGCCGGGTGGTGGAAAAGCTCGGTTTCCGCGAGGAAGGGCTGCGCCCGCGCTATCTCCACATCGACGGCGCGTGGCGCGACCACCTGGTGTACGCGCTCACCGCGGAGGAAGTCCCCGACGGGCTGCTCGCCCGGTGGCGGCGAGCCCGCGAGTCCCATCACGGGAACACGGGAAACACCGGAAAATGAAATAAACGTTCGAATTCGATCGCGATCCGATCCCTCTCTCGCGTCGAACGATCTGAGAAATCACAAAAAAAGCCGGTGATATCAGCCAGATCGTGCGACACACCGGCTCAATTGGCGTATCCCCGCGCGCCCGCCCCTCTACGGTGTGGGGTGTGAGCAGCAGCGGCCTCATTTACGCAGTCATCGTCGGGGCCTGGGCCGCCTACTTGGTGCCGATGTGGCTCCGCAGGCAGGACGAACTCAACGAGGCCCGTCCGACGGAACGCTTCAGCACCGCCATCCGGCTGCTGTCCGGACGGTCGGCCATGGAGCGCCGGTACGCCAAGGAGCTGCGCCAGCGGGCCACCGAGGAGGCAGAGCCCGAGGCGACACGCGGGACCCCTCCGGACGCCCCGACGGAACTCCTCGCGACTCCGGGGGAGTCCACGGGCGCCCGGGAATCCGCCGTGCCCCCGGCCCGCGAGGCCCGGCCCGCGCGGCACGAGCGGCCGGAACCGCCGGAGCCACGGCACGAGCAGCCGGAGTCCCTGGAGCCACGGCACGAGCGGCCGGAACGTCCCGAGCCGCGGCGTGAGCGCCCCGCGAACTTCGCCTCGGCGGAGCGGGCCCGGCGCGCCCAGCGCAGCGCCGTGCTCGCCCGGCGCCGGCGCACCACCGTCGTCCTCTTCCTCGCCTTCACGCTGGGCGCGGTCGTCGCGGCGGTCGGCGGACTCGGTTTCCTGTGGGCGCCGGCCGTCCCGGCCGCCCTGCTGAGCGCGTACATCGTGCACCTGCGGATCCAGGAGCGACGGCGCTTCGCGTTCACCATGGACCGCCGTCGCGCCGAGGCCGCGGCCCAGCGGCTGCGCGAGAGCCGGCCGCGCGCCCGGGCCACGGCGCCGGGCACCGAGGCCGACGACGAAGCCGAGTCCCACCACCCGGCCCCCGTGCCCGAGCCCGCGCCCGCCCCGGCCCTCTCCCCGCAGGAGGCAGGGCGGCGCGCCCTGGTCGAGCAGACCGACCACCAGGAGTGGGTCGACCAGCAGCGCGAGCGCGGCCCCGAGCGCGGCGCCAGCTGGGACCCGGTGCCGGTCCCGCTGCCCACGTACGTCACCGCGCCCGTCGCCCCGCGCGCCACCGGCAGCATCGACCTGGGCGCCCCCGACACGTGGTCCTCGGCCCGCTCCTCGACCGCCGACCCCACCCCGGCCCCGCCCGCCGCCGAGCCGCCCCCGAGGCAGCGCACGGGCCCAAGTCGCCGCCGCACCCCGCTCTTCGACCAGTACGCCGACGAGGACCGCCCCCGCGCCGCCAACGAATGACCTGGCTCTCGCTGACCAGCGAGGAACGGATTTCCAAGCACTCCCATCCGGGTGCTAAGGTTTCACTCGTTGCAAGGGCCTGTGGCGCAGTCCGGTAGCGCACCTCGTTCGCATCGAGGGGGTCAGGGGTTCGAATCCCCTCAGGTCCACAACAACGAAGAGATCCCGTCCGATCATCACGATCGGGCGGGATCTCGTCGTTTCCGGGAGCGGTCGACGCCCCCGCCGGGCCCCTCAGGAGTCCGCGAGCGGCTTCGCGAAGCAGCGGCTCGTGTCGTACGTGCGGTAGTGGCCGAACTTTTCGCAGGGTTCGTAGCCTGTCGAGGCGTACAGGGTGATGGCCTCGGGTTGCTTTATGCCGGTTTCCAGGACCATGCGGGTGCGGCCGGCCGCGCGGGCGTCGGCTTCCAGGGCGGCGAGTATGCGGCGGGCGAGGCCCAGGCCCCGGGCTTCGGGGACGACGTACATGCGCTTCAGCTCGGCGTCGCCGTCGCGGTAGTTCTCCTCGTTGGCCTCCTGGCTGCGCCAGCCGCCGGTGGCCACCGGGTGCCCCTCGCTGTCGTACGCGATCAGGTACAGGCCGCGCGGGGGCAGGAACATGGCGGCGTCCAGGGGCGTGATGTCGCCCTCGTCCCCGTACCGCTCGGCGTATTCGAGCTGGACCTGGTCGTTGAGCTTCACGGCGTCGGGGTGATCGTAGCCGAGCTGGCGGATAATCATGCGCAATAGCGTACTTCTATGCGAGGGCTGAATGGTGCCGGGTCGGTAGGGTGCCGGGATGCTCACTGTTACCTCTGTGAATGTAAACGGGCTGCGGGCCGCCGCCAAGAAGGGCTTCGTGGAGTGGCTCGGGGGGACCGGGGCCGACGTGATCTGCCTGCAGGAAGTGCGGGCCGAGCCCCACCAGCTGCCCGCCGAGGCCGGCGCGCCCGAGGGCTGGTTCGCCGTGCACGCGCCGGCCGCCGCGAAGGGCCGCGCCGGTGTGTCGCTGCTCACCCGGCGCGAGCCGGACCGGGTGCGGATCGGGTTCGGGAGCGAGGAGTTCGACGGCAGCGGGCGCTATGTCGAGGCGGACCTGCCCGGTGTGACCGTCGCCTCCCTGTACCTGCCCTCCGGCGAGGTCGGCACCGAGCGGCAGGACGAGAAGATCCGCTTCATGGCGGAGTTCCTGGAGTACCTCAAGGGGCTCAAGGCGCGGGCCGCCGCCGACGGGCGCGAGGTCGTGGTCTGCGGCGACTGGAACATCGCCCACCAGGAGGCCGACCTCAAGAACTGGAAGGGCAACAAGAAGAACTCCGGCTTCCTGCCCGAGGAGCGGGACTGGATGACGCGGGTCTTCGACGCGGCCGACGGCGGCTACGTCGACGTGGTGCGCGCCCTGAACCCGGACGTCGAGGGGCCGTACTCGTGGTGGTCGTACCGGGGACGGGCATTCGACAACGACACGGGCTGGCGCATCGACTACCAGGTCACGACCCCCGGGCTCGCCGAGCGGGCCGTGAAGGGGTTCGTCGAGCGGGCCGCGACGCACGGGGAGCGGTGGAGCGATCACGCGCCTGTGACGGTGGTCTACGACTTGTAGGGCGGAGGGACAGGGGGCGCCGCCCTGGGTGGACCCGGGGGTGGCGGTCGGTGCCTCCGGTGGGCCCCAGCCCGGCCCGGTGGGCCCCAACCCGGCCCGGCGGCCCACTCACCGGAACCCCGGGCCCCGTCAGGGCTCCTGTGAAAGTCGCCGGTCCAGGGCCAGCGACAGTTCGGCGTCCACCACCGCCTTGGCCAGCGGGCGCAGGCGTTCGGCGTCCTCCGGGGCCGCGTGGGTGCGCAGGAGGTCGGTGAAGAGGGCGGCCAGGGCGTCGGCGTGTTCGCGGACTTCGCGGCCCGCGGCCAGCACCGCCGCCAGCGGGACGCCCTCACGGACCAGGGAGGCCGAGACGTCCAGGAGGCGGCGGCTGATGTGGACGATCTCCTCGCCGGAGACGGCCAGGTAACCCAGGTCGAGCGCGGCCGCCAGGTTCTCGGGGGTGACCTCGCCCGCGAAGTGGTCGGCCAGTGCCTCCGGGGTCAGGCGCACGGGCGTCTCCTCGGTCGGCTCGACCAGGCCCAGCGCCTCTCCCGCATCCCGGCCCGACTCGAAGGCCGAGGTCAGGTCCGCGATGCCGGACAGGGTGTGGCCGCGCTCCAGGAGTGCGGAAATCGTGCGCAGGCGGGCCAGGTGGTGGTCGTCGTACCAGGCGATACGGCCCTCCCGGCGCGGCGGCGGGATCAGGCCGCGCTCGCGGTAGAAGCGCAGGGTGCGTTCGGTGATCCCGGCCTTCCGGGCGAGCTCCGCCATGCGGTATTCGCGGACGGTGTCAGTCGGAGCGGGCTTCGGCGTGCGGTGTCCGGGGGCGGTATCGGTCGGGGCCGGTTCCGGTGTGCGGTGCTTGTGGACGGTGTCGGTCGGGGCCGGTTCCGGCATGCGGGACTCGTGGACGGCGTCGGGCCGCTCCGGCGTACCGTTGGCGCGGCCGCTCTCTCGCGCCCCCACCCCGCGTGCCCCCGCCCGGCGTACTTTGCCGACGCCCTCACTTGCCTGGTCTTCTGCCACCCCGTCAGCCTATGCGGTGGCCGGCGCCCCGCGCCGACGAGTCGTACCGGCGGTAACTTCCCCGCCCGTACCCCTACCGCTCGGTATGTGACTGCTCTACCCTCCCAACAGTGCCAGTGATTACTGGCGGAATGGGAGGCGGTGGCATGGGCCAGCACGAGCACGAGCACGAGCATGTGCGGGTGGCGGTGATCGGGTCGGGGTTCGGTGGGCTCGGGGCGGCGGTTCGGCTGCGGCGCGAGGGCATCACCGACTTCGTCGTCCTGGAACGGGCCGACTCCGTCGGCGGCACCTGGCGCGACAACAGCTACCCGGGGTGCGCCTGCGACGTGCCCTCGCACCTCTACTCCTTCTCCTTCGCGCCCAACCCCGACTGGCCCCGCACCTTCTCCGGGCAGGAGCACATCCGCGCCTACCTGGAGCACGTCGCCGACGTCTTCCGGCTGCGCCCGCACATCCGCCTCGGTCACGAAGTCACCATGATGCGGTGGGACGCGGAGCGGTTGTGCTGGCAGATCGAGGTCGGCGGCAACGGGGTCACGCTCACCGCTGACGTCGTCGTTTCCGCCACCGGGCCGCTTTCCGATCCCAAGATGCCGGAGATTCCGGGGCTCTCCACCTTCCCCGGCAAGGTGTTCCACTCCGCTCGCTGGGACCACGACTACGACCTGCGCGGCAAGCGCGTCGCCATGGTCGGCACCGGTGCGTCCGCGATTCAGATCGTGCCTACCATCCAGCCCGACGTCGCCCGGCTGACGCTCTTTCAGCGGACGCCGCCCTGGGTCATGCCGCGAATGGACCGTGAAATCACGGGAGTTGAGCGCTGGCTGCACCGCCAGCTGCCGTTCACCGGGGCCGCCCGGCGCGGACTCCTGTGGGGCATACGGGAGTTGCAGGTCAGCGCGTTCACCAAGCGGCCCAACGAGCTCGGGCTCATCGAGTCGCTCGCCAAGTCCAACATGGCCCGCGCCATCAAGGATCCGGCCCTGCGCGCCAAGCTCACGCCCGACTACCGGATCGGCTGCAAGCGGATCCTGCTCTCCAGCTCGTACTATCCGGCGCTCGCCGAGCCCAACGTGGACGTAGTCGCCTCCGGACTCGCCGAGGTGCGCGGGTCCACCGTCGTCGCCGCCGACGGCACCGAGGCCGAGGTCGACGCGATCATCTTCGGCACCGGGTTCCACGTCACCGACATGCCCATCGCCGACCGCGTCGTCGGCGCCGAGGGGCACACGCTCGCCGAGTCGTGGAAGGACGGCATGCAGTCGCTGCGCGGGGCGACCGCGGCCGGGTTCCCCAACTGGATGACGATCATCGGGCCCAACACCGGCCTCGGGAACTCCTCCATGATTTTGATGATCGAGTCCCAGCTCAACTACATGGCCGACTACCTGCGGCAGCTGAACGTGCTCGGCGGCCGCGCCGCGCTCGCCGCCCGGCCGTCCGCCGTCGGCGCCTGGAACCGGCGGGTGCAGGAACGCATGAAGCGGACCGTGTGGAACACCGGCGGCTGCACCAGTTGGTACCTCGATGCCAACGGCCGCAACACCACCGTCTGGCCGGGCACCACCAGCGAGTTCCGCCGCGCGACCCGCGAGGTGGACCTGGGGGAGTACGAGGTCGTACGCCCCCCCATGCCTGAGCGGGAGCCCGTCGAGGCGTCGGCGGTGTCCGCGTGAGGCCGGCCGGGGCCGCGCGGGCCGGGGTGTGCGCCCCTCCCGTCGCCGAGCGCGAGCTGACCGCCCGTTCCGCCGACGGCACCCCGCTGCACGTCGAGGTGCACGGGCCCGCCGACGCGCCCGCCGTCGTCCTCGCGCACGGCTGGACCTGCTCGACCGCGTTCTGGGCGGCACAGATCCGGGCGCTGTCCGGGGAGTGCCGGGTCATCGCGTACGACCAGCGCGGTCACGGGCGTACGTCCGCCGCCTCCGGCTACTCCACCGAGGCGCTCGCCGACGATCTCGAAGCGGTGCTCGCGGCGACGCTCGCGCCGGGTGAACGGGCCGTGCTCGCCGGGCACTCCATGGGCGGCATGACCCTCATGGCGGCCGCCGGACGGCCCGGGCTGCGCGAGCACGCGGCGGCGGTCCTGCTGTGCAGCACGGGCGCGTCGCGGCTCGTGGCCGAGTCGCGGGTGGTGCCGATGCGGGCCGGGTGGCTGCGGACGGGGCTCACTCGGCGCATCCTGGGATCGGGGGCGCCGCTCGGGCCGGTCACTCCGCTCGCCAAGAAGGTCCTGCGGTACGCGACGATGGGGCCCGGGGCCGCGCCCGACAAGGTCGAGGCGTGCGCCAGGATCGTGCACGCCTGCCCGCGCGACGTCCGCCAGGACTGGTCCCATGTGCTGGCCGAGCTCGAACTAGGAGTGCTGGTACGGGAATTGACGGTGCCCACCGCCGTGGTGGTCGGCAGCGTGGACCGGCTCACACCGCCCGTGCACGCGGAGCGGATCGCGGCCGGGCTGCCCGACTGCCGCTCGCTCGACGTCCTCACCGGCGTCGGGCACATGACGCCCATCGAGGCGCCCGAATTCATCACCGAGAAGATCCGCGCGCTGGTGGCCACGCATCTCGCCGCCCCCGCCGTCGACGCCGAGGAGCGTGCCGTATGAACAGGGTCAGTCTGGAAGGGCAGGTCGCGGTCGTCACCGGTGCGGCCCGGGGTGTCGGCGAACTCCTCGCACGCAAGCTGTCGGCGCGCGGCGCCAAGGTCGCGCTCGTCGGGCTCGAACCCGACGAGCTGAAGCAGGTCGCGGCCCGGCTGCACACCGAGGCCGAGTCCTGGTACGCGGACGTCACCGACCACGAGGCGATGGCGCGGGTCGCGGGCGAGGTCAAGGAACGGTTCGGGAAGGTCGACATCGTCGTCGCCAACGCGGGCGTCGCCTCCGGAGGGCCGTTCGTCGACTCCGACCCGGACGCCTGGCGCCGGGTCATCGAGGTCAACCTCATCGGCGGGGCCGTGACGGCTCGCGCCTTCCTGCCCGTACTGATGGAGTCGCGCGGGTACTTCCTCCAGATCGCCTCCCTCGCGGCGATCACCCCGGCGCCCATGATGACGGCGTACTGCGCGTCCAAGTCCGGCGTCGAGGCGTTCGCGCACAGCCTGCGCGCGGAGGTGGGCCACAAGGGGGTGCGGGTCGGGGTCGGGTACCTGTCCTGGACCGACACGGACATGGTGCGGGGGGCCGACCAGGACGATGTGATGCGCGAGCTCCGGTCTCGGCTGCCGTGGCCCTCGAACCGGACGTATCCGCTCGGGCCGGCCGTCGACCGGATCGTCGCGGGGATCGAGCGGAGGTCCTCCCATGTGTACGCGCAGTGGTGGTTGCGGGGGATGCAGTCCGTGCGGGGGTACTTGCCTTCGGTGATCGGGGTGGTGGGGGCGCGGGAGATGCGGCGGTTCGAGCCGAGGCTCCGCGGGGTCGGGCGGGGGCTGGTCGGGGCAGGCGGGGCGGCGGACGAGGCGGCCCGGCGGTCTTTCCCCACCCCGCCCCTTCCCTAGACCCTCCGGGGGTTGTGGTGTGCTGGCTGGACTCTCCTGGGGCTCCGCCCCAGACCCCGTTCGCGCCTGAAGGGCGCTCGTCCTCAAACTCCCCCAAGGCCTTAAGGGCCAGGGGGGACCCCCATGACAGGCTGAAATGCCCCGGTGCGGGCCAGCACCAGTACTGCTTAGAGCCTGTGTCTAAACCCCGTCCGGATCAGGCAGGCGCCACGGGCCCGGGCGGGGTTTAGACACAGGCTCTTAGGGGCGCGGGGAACTGCGCGAAGCGGCTCCACGGCTCGCAGGCCGGAAGGCATGGGGGCTGGGGGCGCCCGGAATGGCCAACTCCCTTACCCTGCGAGCGCTTTCTGGGTTGGGGGGCGGCCCGAAAGCCTCACCCCCCTACCCCCTCGGCGGCAACTTAGGCCGCTGGCGGTTCGGCGTCGTCGTGTAGCCCGGGGGGACCGAGGCCGGGTGGAGGGTCAGCAGGTCAAGGGCCAGGCGGACCGCGTCGTCCAGTTGGGCGTGGCGCCCCTCCGCCCAGTCCAGGGGGGTGCGCAGGATCTCCAGGTCCGGCTCCACCCCGTGGTTCTCCACGGACCACCCGTACTCGTCGAACCACGCCGCGTTCATCGGCACCGTGATCACCGTGCCGTCCCCCAGCGTGTGACGGCCCGTCATGCCGACCACCCCGCCCCAGGTGCGCTGGCCCACCACCGGGCCCAGTTTCAGGAGGCGGACGGCTGCTGTGATCATGTCGCCGTCCGAGGACGTCGCCTCGTCCGCCAACGCGACTACCGGGCCCCTCGGGGCATTTGACGCGTACGACACCGCCTGGGCGTTCCTCGTCAGGTCCCAGCCCAGGATCCGGCGGGTCAGTTTCTCCACCACCAGCTCGCTGATGTGGCCGCCCGCGTTTCCCCGTACGTCCACGATCAGGGCCGGGCGGCTCACCTCCAGGCGCAGGTCCCGGTTGAACTGGGCCCAGCCCGAGCCGCCCATGTCCGGGATGTGCAGGTAGCCGCACTTGCCGCCGCTCAACTCCCGTACCACCTCGCGGCGTTTGGCCACCCAGTCCTGGTAGCGCAGGGGGCGCTCGTCGACCAGGGGGACCACGGCCACCCTGCGCGACCTGCCCTCGCCCTCGGCCGGCTGGAAGGTCAGCTCCACCGTCGTGCCGCCCGAGCCGGCGAGCAGGGGGTAGGGGCCGGCGACCGGGTCGACGGGGCGGCCGTCCACGTGGGTCAGGACCGCGCCCTCGCGGATGCCCGCGCCCGCCAGGGGTGAGCGCGCCTTGGAGTCGGAGGAGTCGCCGGGCAGGATGCGCCGGATCTGCCAACTCCCGTCCCGGCAGACCAGGTTGGCGCCGAGCAGGCCCTGGGCGCGCTGGTAGTGCGGGGGGCCCTCGTTGCGGCGGGCGGCGGTGACGTACGCGTGTGAGGTGCCCAGTTCGCCCAGTACTTCGCGGAGCAGGTCCGCGAAC
The DNA here is from genome assembly GCF_053597395.1 of Streptomyces sp. NPDC001415. Lineage (NCBI taxonomy): Bacteria > Bacillati > Actinomycetota > Actinomycetes > Kitasatosporales > Streptomycetaceae > Streptomyces > Streptomyces sp. NPDC001415. Next base: position 204,387 of record NZ_JBSFIE010000011.1, on the reverse strand, counting down.
TCGTCCGGGGAGGCGACCCGTTCCACCAGCGGGCGGTACTGGTCCAGGATCGTCGACCAGTCGATTCCGCACATGTTCGGCTCCCAGAAGTAGGAGCGGATGATGCGGCCCGCCTCGTCGTAGGCCTGGCGCCACTCCAGGGCCGGGTCGACGTTGTGCAGGATGCGGCGCAGGTCCAGATAGACCGTGGAGTCGCTGTCGCCCGACTCGGTGGCGGGCACCGCCCGCAGCTCGCCCTCGTCGACCACGACGAGCCGGCTTCCGTCGCCGCTGACCGCGAAGTAGTCGAGGTGCTCGACCAGTTCGGTCCTGCGGGCCTTGGAGATGTTGAAGTGCTCCAGGGTGGGGCGGCCGGAGGTGTCGGCCGGGTTGGCGAAGGTCTCGCCGAGCGCGCCCGAGATGGGCCAGCGCAGCCAGACCAGGCCGCCGCCCGAGACCGGGTGGAGCGCGGAGTACTTCGACGCCGAGACCGGGAACGGGGTGACCCGGTTTTCCAGGCCCTCCACCTCCACCGTCACCGTGCCGTCGGCCGAGTCGTCCAGCGGGTCGAGGCCGCCCGCCGCGGGCCGCCCGTCCGGCGACAGCGCGAACGGCGAGGGCGTCGCCGAGGACAGCGGCACCAGGTAGGGGCGGCAGCCGAGCGGGAAGGACAGGTCGCCGGTGTGGACGTCGTACACCGGGTCGAAACCGCGCCAGGACAGGAACGCCAGATAGCGGCCGTCGCTGGTGAACACCGGGTTCTCGTCCTCGAAGCGGCCGTTGGTGACGTCCACGACGGTGCGGGCGCCGGGTCCCGAGATGCGGGCCATCTTGATCTGGCGCAGCGAGCGGCCGATGCCCGGGTGCGACCAGGTCACCCAGGCCCCGTCCGGAGAGAAGGCGAGGTCGCGGACCGGGCCGTTGACGGAGCGGATGAGCTCCGTGACCTCGCCGTTGGAATCCTCGGTGACGTCGATGAGCAGCAGGCGGCCGTCGTTCGCGGCGATCGCCAGCCGCTCGCCGTCGGGGTCGGACACCATCTCCTGCACCCGGCCGAGTTCGCCGGCCGCGAGGCGGCGCGGCTCGCGCTCGCCGCTCGCGCGCGGCAGGAAGGCGATCTCGACGGCGTCCTCGCCGTCCGCGTCGGTGATGTAGGCGACCTGGCCTCCGCTGCCCAGCATCTCGGGCAGCCTGACCCGTACGCCCGGAGTGTCGGCGATGGTGCGGGCCGGGCCGTCGCGGTGGGTCAGCCAGTACAGGCTGCCGCGGACCACGACGGCGCTGGCCCGCCCGGTGGTGTCGACGGACAGCGAGTCGACGTGGTTGGCGGCCGGTACCTGGTAGCTGCGGCGCCCCGCGCGCGGCCCTCCCAGGCGTACGTCCAGCTTGCGCGGCGCCGAGTCGGGGGTGAGGTCGTCCACGATCCACAGGTCGCCCGCGCACTGGTAGACCACCCGGTGGCCGTCGCTGGAGGCGTGCCGGGCGTAGAAGGCGTCGTGGTCGGTGTGCCGGGTCAGGTCGCTGCCGTCGGGCAGGCAGGAGTACAGGTTGCCGACGCCCTCGTGGTCGGAGAGGAAGGCGATGCGGCCCGCCACGAACATCGGCGCGTCGAGGTGGCCGCCGATGTCGGGGAGCAGCCGTTTTCCGTGCAGCCACAGGCGTCCGGTGGCGCCGCCGCGGTAGCGCTTCCAGGCGGCCGGCTCGTGCGGCGGCTTTCCGGTGAGCAGCAGGGTGCGGCGCTCGCCGTCCACGTCGGTGACGGCGATGTCGGAGACCGGGCCCCAGGGGAGCTTGCCGCCGGGGGAGCCGTCGGTGGGCACGCTGTAGGCCCAGGAGAAGTACGAGAACGGCTGGCCGTGCGAGGACACCGCGAGGATGTGGCCGTCGGGCGTCCAGCCGCACACCCGGGTGTCGGAGGACCCCCAGTACCCGATCCGGCGGGCCGGGCCGCCGGTCACCGGGGCCAGATGGATCTCCGGGTCGAGGCTGCGCCAGGTCGTGTACGCGATCTGGCTGCCGTCGGGCGAGAAGCGCGGGTGGCCGATCTTGGTGCGGTCGACGGTGACCCGCCAGGCGCGGGACGGGCTGTGCCCGGCCGGCACGAGCGGGGCGACCCACAGGTCGTCCTCGGCGGCGAAGCACAGCAAGTCGTCGTGCAGATGCGGGAACCGGAGGTACGCGGCGTCGTCACTCACCCCCCAATGCTTTCCGCGCGAGGTGCCCGCGGCAACTCGTAGGAGCGCTTTATTCCGTTCCGACACCTGTGGTCGAGAACACAAGCGAAACGGTTCCGTTTCGCTCGGGGCCGGGGTTACGTTCGTACCGTACGCACAAGGAGAGGAGGTCGATCATGGCGGGCAGGCTCACCCCGGAACGCGAGGCGGAGCTCTACGAAGCCGTGCTCGATCTGCTGCGCGAGGTCGGTTACGACGCCCTCACCATGGACGCCGTCGCCACCCGCACCCGCTCCAGCAAGGCCACCCTCTACCGCCAGTGGGGGAGCAAGCCCGAGCTGGTCGCGCGCGCCCTGCGGCACAACAAGCCGGTCAGTCTCGCCGAGATCGACACCGGCTCGCTGCGCGGCGACTTCCAGGCGATGGTCGCCCGCGAGGACGACTGTCAGATGGAGAAGGACTCCGCGCTGATGCGGGGTCTGATGCGGGCCGTCCACGACCATCCCGAACTCCACAAGGCGCTGCGCGAAGTGCTGATCGAGCCGGAGATCACCGGCCTCGACACGGTGCTGCGGCGCGCGGTGGAGCGCGGCGAGGTCAGTGCGGACAACCGCGCGCTCCCCTATGTCGTGCACATGATGGTCGGCGCCTTCGCCGCCCGGCAGTTCATCGAGGACCGCCCGGTCGACCAGGCCTTCCTCGCCGACTACTTCGACGCCGTGGTCCTCCCCGCCCTCGGCGACCCCCGCTAATAGGCTTTCCCTAGCAGCAACCGCCCCACCTGACGCGCGCCGCTCTCGTCGTCGGGCTGGTTTCCCATGCCCTGCTGGTTCCATACGACTTGACCGGGAGTACGCCCTCGTGGCCACGTTCCTCTACCGCCTAGGCAGGTTCGCCTTCCGGCGCCGCCGCTACGTCGCCCTGGTGTGGGTGGCGCTGCTCGCCCTCGCCGGGTTCGGCGCCGCCTCCGCCACCACCGCCACCTCCTCCTCCTTCTCGATCCCGGGCACCGAGGCCCAGCGCGCGTTCGACCTGCTCAAGGAGCGGAACCCGAACGCCACCGCCGACGGCGCCACCGCCCGGATCGTCTTCAAGGCGCCCGAAGGCCAGAAGATGGCCGACAAGGCCAACAAGGCCGCCGTCGAGAAGACGATCGCGGGCCTGAAGGCCGGCTCGGACCAGGTCGCCGACGTGACCGACCCGTTCAAGGCCAACGCCGTCTCCAAGAACGGCCAGGGCCCGATCGCGTACGTCCAGGTCTCGTACAAGGTCAACGCGATGCAGCTGACCGACGACACCCGCGACGCGCTCAAGAAGAGCGGCGACGGGGCGAAGGCGGCCGGGCTCACCGTCGAGATCGGCGGTGACGCGCTGCAGGCCATGCCGGAGCAGGGGGCCGGCGAGATCATCGGCGTGATCATCGCGGGCGTCGTCCTGGTGATCACCTTCGGTTCCCTTGTGGCGGCCGGGCTCCCGCTGCTCACCGCGCTCATCGGCGTCGGCATCGGCATCTCCACGATCACCGCGCTCGCCAACGTCCTCGACCTCGGCACCACCACCGGCACCCTCGCGATGATGATCGGGCTCGCGGTCGGCATCGACTACGCGCTGTTCATCGTCTCCCGCTACCGGGCCGAGCTGGCCGAGGGCAGGGAGCGCGAGGAGGCCGCTGGACGGGCCGTCGGAACGGCCGGTTCCGCCGTGGTGTTCGCGGGTCTGACCGTGGTCATCGCGCTGGTCGGCCTCGCCGTCGTCAACATCCCGATGCTCACCAAGATGGGCGCGGCCGCGGCCGGCACGGTCGTCATCGCCGTCCTCATCGCGCTCACCCTGATCCCCGCGCTGCTCGGCTTCGCCGGCAAGCGCGTGCTCGGCCGCAAGGCCCGCAAGGCGTACGAGCAGGGCGGCAAGGTCGCCGATGCCAAGCCCAACATGGGCACCCGCTGGGCGAGCTTCGTGCTGCGCAAGCCGGTGTGGGTGCTGCTCGTCGGCGTGCTCGGCCTCGGCGCGATAGCGCTGCCGGCCGGCTCGCTGCAGATGGGACTGCCGGACGACGGCTCGCAGCCGACCTCCACCACGCAGCGCCGCGCCTACGACACCCTCTCCGAGGGCTTCGGGCCCGGCTTCAACGGGCCGCTCATGGTCGTCGTCGACGGCAAGGACAGCACGGACCCGCAGGGCGCGGCCAACAAGACGGTCGACGCGATCAAGAAACTCCCGGACGCGGGCCCGGTGCTCCCGCCCCAGCTCAACAAGGGCAGCGGAAACGATACGGCGACCATCATGGTCATCCCGAAGTCCAAGCCGTCCTCCACCCAGACCGAGGACCTGGTCCACTCGATCCGGGACACCAGCGACGCGATCAAGGCCGAGACCGGGGCGAAGCTCCTGGTCACCGGCTCGACCGCGATGAACATCGACTTCTCGCAGAAGATGAACGACGCGCTGCTGCCCTACCTGGCACTCGTCGTCGGACTCGCCTTCCTGCTCCTGATGGTGGTCTTCCGCTCGGTCCTGGTCCCGCTGAAGGCGGCCCTCGGCTTCCTGCTCTCGGTGGTCGCCGCCCTCGGCGCGGTCGTCGCGGTCTTCCAGTGGGGCTGGCTCGGCTCGCTGTTCGGCGTGCAGCAGACCGGCCCGATCATGTCCATGATGCCGATCTTCATGGTGGGCGTGGTCTTCGGTCTCGCGATGGACTACGAGGTCTTCCTGGTCACGCGGATGCGCGAGGCGTACGTCCACGGCGAGCGGCCGGGGCAGGCGATCGTCACCGGGTTCAAGCACGGCGCCCGGGTGGTGACCGCGGCCGCGGTGATCATGATCGCGGTGTTCTCCGGCTTCATCGGCTCCAGCGAGCAAATGATCAAGATGATCGGCTTCGGTCTCGCGATCGCGGTGTTCTTCGACGCGTTCGTCGTCCGCATGGCGATCGTGCCCGCGGTGCTCGCCCTGCTCGGCGCGAAGGCCTGGTGGCTGCCGCGCTGGCTGGACCGGGTGCTGCCGAACGTCGACGTCGAGGGCGAGGGCCTGCGCAAGCAGCAGGAGAGCGCCGAACTCGACGGGGACGGCGACCCCGACGGCCGCCGTCAGCTGGCGCGGGTCTGACCCCCGCCCCCTGAACGCCGGGACCCCGCGCATCGAGCGGCCGCGGGTCCCGGCCGACGCCAACGGCCTGTGGGGACGGGACCGCCGGCGTCCCTCGGCCCCTCGTGCGCACCGCGCACGGGGGGCCTCCGCGCGTCCGGGGACTTCAGTGGTGGCGGCCCGCCGGGGACGGGGCCGCCCGTGCGTCGGTGGCGTACGTACGGCGCAGGAAGCGGACCAGCGGCGAGCTGTCGAACTGGACCACCGCGACCCCCTCCGGCGAGTGGAATTCGAGGACCGTCTGGGCGCGCCCGCACGGCCACACCTCCACGTCGCCGCGCCGGGCGGGCGCCCGCAGGCCCGACTCCAGGAGGTCGCGCGGGAAGACCCATTCGTTGCCGCCCGGGAAGGCGAAGCAGACCGTGCCGGGGGAGTCGGCGGGGTCGTAGCGCAGGGCCACCGGGACGGGGTCGGTGAGCGGGGCGTCCGTGACGATCCGGGCCCGGGCGTGGTCCTCGACGGAGCGGCCGTCGGCGTGGTCCTCGGCGTGGTCCTCGACTGTGGGGGACATCGGTCGCTCCTCACGCTGGGTACTGAATGACATGCTGTTCGCGCTATTTGGTATCAAATGTCCCATATTTTTCGGGCAAACCCCCAGCGAGCCGGCTTGGCACTTGGTACTCAGCCGCTCTTGCGAGCCATTCGCAACAGGGCACTATCATCAAACGGTTCTGCGCATGCCGCGCAGGGAAGAGGACGCCACCGGAAATCGGAGTCCACCCATGCACGTACCCGATGGATTCATCAACGCACCTGTATCGGCGGTCACAGGTGCGGTCGCCGCCGGAGCCGTCGCCGTCAGCCTGCGCGGGGCGCGTAGGGAACTCGGGGGCACCTCCCACGCATTGAGCAGTGGGGGAGAGAAGACGGCGCCGCTCGCGGGCCTGGTCGCCGCGTTCATCTTCGCCGTACAGATGCTGAACTTCCCCGTAGCGGCCGGCACCAGCGGCCATCTGCTCGGCGGGGCGCTCGCCGCGATCCTCGTCGGGCCCTACACCGGCGTGCTGTGCGTGTCCGTGGTCCTGCTCATGCAGGGCATCCTCTTCGCCGACGGCGGCCTCACCGCGCTCGGCGTGAACATCACCGACATGGCGCTCACCACCACCGTCGTGGCCTACGCCCTCTTCCGCGGCCTGGTGAAGGTGCTGCCCCGCACCCGCCGCTCCGTCACCGTCGCCTCGTTCGTGGCCGCGCTGCTCTCCGTCCCGGCCGCCGCCCTCGTCTTCACCGCGATCTACGCGCTCGGCGGCACCACCGACGTGCCGATCGGCAAGGTGCTCACCGCGATGGTCGGCGTGCACCTCCTGATCGGCATCGGCGAGGCCGTCATCACCGCGCTCACCGTGGGCGCCGTCATCGCCGTACGCCCCGACCTCGTGCACGGGGCCCGCGGCCTGACCACCCCGCTCAAGCTGCGCGTCGGCGGCGAACTCGTCGACGCCCCGGCGGCCGCCCCCGCCGCGGCCCGCACCCGGTCGACGAGGAAGGTGTGGGGCATCGGCATCGTCACCGCCCTCGTGCTCGCCGGGTTCGTCTCCTTCTACGCGTCGGCCAGCCCCGACGGCCTGGAGAAGGTCGCCCACGACAAGGGCATCGACACCAAGACCAAGCAGCACGCCAGCTCCGACTCGCCGCTCGCCGACTACTCCGTCAAGGACATCGGCGACGCCCGCCTGGCCGGCGGCCTCGCCGGAGTGATCGGCGTCGGCGTCACCGTCGCCGTGGGCAGCGGCGTGTTCTGGGTCGTACGCCGCCGCCGTACGGAGCCCGCTCCCGAGCGCACCCCGGAAGCGGTCTGACGTGGGTGCGGGCCACTCCCACCGGCTCTACCGGCACGGCCACTCGCCCGTCCACGACCTGCCCCCGCACTGCAAGCTCGCCGCGGTGTTCCTGTTCGTGGTCGTCGTGGTGTCCACACCGCGCGAGGCGATGTGGGCCTTCGCGCTGTACGCCGTGCTGCTCGCCTGCGTGGCGGCCGCGGCCCGCATCCCGGCCGGGTACCTCCTGAAGCGGCTGCTGATCGAGATCCCGTTCGTGGCGTTCGCGGTGCTCATGCCGTTCGTCGTGCCCGGCGAGCAGGTCCACGTCCTCGGCCTCTCGCTCAGCGAGAACGGCCTGTGGGGCGCCTGGAACGTACTGGCCAAGGGCACCCTCGGCGTCGCCGCCTCCGTGATCCTCGCCTCCACCACCGAACTGCGCGCCCTGCTGCTCGGCCTCCAGCGCCTGCGGCTGCCGCCCCTCCTGGTCCAGATCGCGTCCTTCATGATCCGCTATGGGGACGTCATCACGGATGAGATGCGCCGCATGTCGATCGCCCGCCGCTCGCGCGGCTTCGAGGCACGCGGGGTGCGCTCGTGGGGCGTCCTCGCCAAGTCGGCCGGCGCGCTCTTCATCCGCTCCTACGAACGCGGCGAACGCGTCCATCTCGCGATGGTCAGCCGCGGCTACGCCGGGACCATGCCGGTGATCGACGAGGTGACGGCGACCCGCGCCCAGTGGACGCGGGCCGCGACCCTCCCCGTGGCGGCGCTCGCCGTTTGTGTGCTGGGCTGGGCTGGATTCTGTGACAGGTGAGAGTGCGATGACTTCTGAGACCGCCGAGACCGCGGAGACCGTTGAGTCTGACGAGATTGCTGAGACCACCGAGACTGCTGAGGCTGCCAAGACCGTCGAGACTGCTGAGGCCCCTGTGAGTGTCCCCTCGCTTGAGGTGTCGGGGCTCGCCTTCGCCTACCCGGACGGCCATCAGGCGCTGTTCGGCGTCGACCTGACCGTGGCGCGAGGCGAGCGGGTCGCGCTGCTCGGCCCCAACGGCGCGGGCAAGACCACCCTCGTCCTCCACCTCAACGGCATCCTCGAAGGGGGCGCGGGCTCGGTGACCGTCGCGGGCCTGCCGGTCGCCAAGAAGAACCTCGCCGAGATCCGGCGCCGGGTCGGCATCGTCTTCCAGGACCCCGACGACCAGCTCTTCATGCCGACCGTCCGCGAGGACGTAGCCTTCGGCCCGGCGGCGTCCGGGGTGCGCGGCGCGGAGCTGGAGGAGCGGGTGATGGATGCGCTCACGCAGGTGGGGATGGCCGAGTACGCCGACCGGCCGCCGCACCACCTGTCCTTCGGACAGCGCCGCCGCGTCGCCGTCGCCACCGTGCTCGCGATGTCGCCGGAGATCCTCGTCCTGGACGAGCCCTCCTCCAACCTGGACCCGGCGTCACGGCGTGAACTGGCCGATATCTTGCGGGGGTTGGACGTAACCGTCCTCATGGTCACGCATGATCTCCCGTATGCGCTGGAGCTGTGCGGGCGGGCGGTGATCCTGAGCGAGGGGGTCATCGCTGCGGATGGGCCCACCGGGGATGTGCTGTCCGATGCGGAGTTGATGCGTGCGCATCGGCTGGAGCTGCCGTTCGGCTTCGACCCGGCGTCGACGTAGCCGCTCCGCTGGGGGGCGGGTATTTGTGTGCGGGGCGGTGGGGCTGGGCTGGGTTGCGCAGTTCCCCGCGCCCCTAGCAGGATTGTCCTGGTCCGCACGGACATCTTCAGCCCGTCATGGGGGTCCCCCCTGGCCCTTAAGGCCTTGGGGGAGTTTGAGGACGAGCGCCCTTCAGGCGCGAACGGGGTCTGGGGCGGAGCCCCAGGTAACGACCACCGGGCCGCAGCCGAACGACACCCCCGGCGGGTTTCGGGAAGGGGTGGGGTGGGGGCATCCGGGGTCTGGGGCGGAGCCCCAGCGCCTCGCCGCGCACCGCCCCGCACCGCACCGCACCACCCTGCCCCCCCCGGCCCGCATCCCGCCCCCCGCCCGTCGGGCACCATGGTGAGGGCGTCAGCGCGGCGCCAACGCAGGGTAAGGAGCGGATCGTGGTTGACGTACAGGGCGCCGTAGCACCGGGATACGAGCCGGTGAAGGACGCCTTCGTGCGGAACTTCGAGCAGCGCGGCGAGCGCGGAGCAGCGGTCGCCGTGTACCGGGACGGCCGCAAGGTCGTCGACCTGTGGGCCGGCACCAAGGACGTGGACGGCACCGCCCCCTGGGCGCTGGACACCGCCCAGATAGTCCGCTCGGCCACGAAGGGCGTGGCCGCCGCCGTCCCCCTCCTTCTGCACCAGCGCGGCCGGCTCGACCTGGACGCCCCGGTGTCGACGTACTGGCCGGAGTTCAAGGCGGCCGGCAAGGAGCGCACCCTCGTACGGCACCTGCTCTCGCACCGCGCCGGGGTGCCCGCCCTTGACCGCCCGCTGACCCCCGCCGAGGCAGCCGACGGCGAGTCCGGCCCGGCGGCCGTGGCCGCGCAGCCCCCGTTCTGGGAGCCCGGCACCGCGCACGGCTACCACGCGCAGACCTACAGCTGGCTGCTCGGCGAGCTGGTCCGGCGCGTCACCGGGCGCACCATCGGGCGCTGGGCGGCCGAGGAGATAGCCGGGCCGCTCGGCCTGGACTTCTGGATGGGGGTGCCGGACGCCGAGGCGCACCGGGTGGGCCGGGTCGGCCCCGTAGAGGCGCCCGAGGGCGAGGGCGGGCTGCGGCTGAGGCCCAAGCGCAGCGTCGCCGAGGCCTACCAGGACCCCCACTCGCTGACTCGGCGCGCGTTCGGCGCGATCGACCCGCTGCCGGACGAGAACGACCCCGCCTACCGCGCCGCCGAACTCCCCGCCTCCGCCGGCATCTCCACCGCCCGCGCGCTGGCCCGTTTCTACGCCGCCACCATCGGTGAACTCGACGGCGGGGAGCGGCTGTTCGCGCCCGCGACGCTCACCCTGGCCCGCACCGAGGAGAGTTCGGGACCGGACAAGGTCCTGGTCGTGAACACCCGCTTCGGGCTCGGCTACATGCTGCACGGCCCGGCCTCCCCGCTCCTTGCTCCCGGCTCCTTCGGACACCCCGGGCGCGGCGGCTCGCTGGGATTCGCCGACCCCGAGTCGGGGACCGCGTTCGGCTATGTGACCAACGGCCTGCAGAAGGGCGTCACCGCCGACCCCCGTGCCCAGGCCCTGGTGAGGGCGCTACGTTCGACCGTATGACGCATCCTCAGTCGATTTCCCAGGCGACCACTCAGGCGGCTTCCCGGACAGCCTTCCAGACGGCCACCCACGCGGCCTCCCAGGCAGCTTTCCGGACCGCACGCTTCGACGGACACGCGGTACTGATCACCGGCGCGGGGCGCGGCATCGGCGCCGCCACCGCGCGCAGACTGGCCGCAGAGGGCGCCCAAGTCCTGGTCACCGACGTCGAGTTGGGACGGGCGGCGGAAACGGCCGCCGAGCTGAAGGGCGCCGTCGCCCGGCACTGCGACGTGTCCGACCGGGCCTCGGTGGAGGCCGCGGTGGCCTTCGCCGTCGAGGAGTTCGGCCGGCTCGACGTCCTCGTCAACAACGCCTACTCCTGCACCCCGGACGCCGCGCGCTTCGAGGACGAGGACGACGACGAATGGGCCCGCGACCTCGACATCAGCCTCACCGGCGCCTTCCGCTGCGCCCGCGCCGCCCTGCCGCACCTCGCCGCCTCCGGCCGGGGCGCGATCGTCAGCGTCGGCTCGGTCAACGGCGAGCAGGACTTCGGCAACCACGCCTACAGCGCCGCCAAGGCGGGCCTCGCCTCCCTGACCCGTACGCTCGCCGGGGACGCCGCGCCGCGCGGAGTACGGGTCAACCTCGTCGAGCCCGGCACCGTCCGCACCCCCACCTGGGACGGCCGCGAGGCCCAACTGGAGCGGATGGCGAAGATGTACCCGCTGGGCCGTGTCGGCGAGCCCGAGGACATCGCGGCGGCCGTCGCCTTCCTCGCCTCGGCCGACGCGTCCTGGATCACCGGCACCACCCTGCGCGTCGACGGCGGCCTGCTCGCCGTCAACACCGGCTTCCAGCGCGTCGTCAGCGAGGCGTAAGAGCCTGTGTCTGACCCGGATGGGCACAGGCTCTACCCCGCCCGCAGCATCAGCCCGATGCCCACCACCAGGAGGCCCGCCGCGGCGATCCTGGGGGCGCCGAAGCGTTCCTTGAAGAAGACCGCGCCGATCGCCGCGCCCACGATGATCGATGATTCGCGCAGCGCCGCGATCGGGGCGAGCGGCGCCCTGGTCTGCGCCCACAGGACGAGCCCGTACGCGGTGACCGAAAGTGCCGCGCCGAGCAGCCCCCGCGCCGCGAACGGGCGCAATTCCACGGCCAGTCGGGACCGTCGGCGATATACGGCGTAGGCGGGGATGGCCAGGCCCTCCAGGACCATCAGCCAGGCGATGTAGCCGAACGAGGAGCCCGAGGCGCGCACCCCGACGCCGTCGACGACGGTGTATCCGGCGATCGTGAGGCCGGTGGCGAGCGCCGCGAGGATGGCCGGCCAGTTGGGCCGCGTACCGCGCAGGCCCCACAGGGCGACCCCGACCAGACCCGTGCAGGCCACCGCCACGCCCGCCAGCTGCCAGGCGTTCGGCATCTCGTGCACGAACACGGCGGCGAGCACGGTCACCACCAGCGGGGCCGTGCCGCGCGCGATCGGATACATCTGCCCGAAGTCGCCCAGCGTGAACGACCGCATGAGCAGCAGCATGTACGCCACGTGCAGCGCCGCCGAGGTCAGCAGATACGGCCAGGCCCCGGCGTGCGGCAGCGGCACGAACGGCAGCGCGAGCAGCCCGATCAGCGCGCCGCCGCCGGATATCAGGGTGAAGGAGAGCAGCTGGTCCTTGAGATGGTGGGCGAGCGCGTTCCAGCTGGCGTGCGTGAGGGCCGCGAGCAGCACCGCGCACGTGACGGTCACGGTCACGAGTGCCGCTCGCACACGTAGGGGTCCGGAGAGTTCATGGCCCGCACGCTAGTGGTAGGTGTACGGGCCATGCGAGGGGGGGCAGGGCCTGCGTCCGCAGCCCGGCGGCAGGTCAGCCCGCGCGCAGGACCTGCGCGACGATGGGCCCCGCCGCGTCTCCGCCGTGCCCGCCGGACTGCACGAGGGCGGCGGCCGCGAGGTCGTCGCTGTAGCCGGTGAACCAGCTGTCGGACTTGTTCTGACCGTCCTTCTCCGCGGACCCGGTCTTGGCTCCCTTGGCCCCGCCGACGCTCTCCATGGCCACGGTCGCGGTCCCGTAGGAGGCGGTCGCGGTGATGTGCATCATGTCCCGCAGCTGGTCGGCGACGCCCGAGGGCAGCGGGTTGGCCTGCGCCAGCGCGCGGCCGTCGAGCGACTGCGGCACGATCACCGGCTGACGGAACTGGCCCGACTTCGCGGTCGCCGCGATGGACGCCATGTCGAGCGGGCTCATCTGCACCTTGCCCTGCCCGATGTACGCCGCCGCCGTCTCGGCACCCGCGGAGGCGGGCACGCTGCCGTCGAAGGACGGCACGCCGACCTTCCAGTCCTGGCCGATGCCGAAGTAGTTGGCCGCCACGCGCCCCAGCGCCCCGTCGTCGTTCACGTCGTCGACGAGCTTGATGAAGGCGGTGTTGCAGGACCGGGCGAAGCTCTTGGAGAAGGGCTGGCCGTCCATCGAGAAGTTGTTGAGGTTGTGGAAGGTGACGCCCTGCCACATCGCGTCCGCCGGACACTCGGTGGGCTTGTCCGCGGCCGCCTTGCCCTTCTCGATCAGCATCGCCGCCGTGACGATCTTCATCGTCGAGCCGGGTGCGACCCGGCCCTGGAGCGACGCCGGGAACTTGTCGGTGCGGTTGTCCGCGACCGCCCGGATCTCACCGGTGCTCGGCTTGACGGCCACCACCGACGACTCTCCGAAGCCCTTCACCGCCTTCTCGGCGGCCGCCTGCACATCCGCGTCGAGGGTCGTCTTCAGCTTGCCCGGCGTGCCCTTCTGCAGGGTGATCAGCGTGCGGGCCGGGGCGCCGTTGCCCTGGATCTGGAGCTCGATGCCGGGCGTGCCGTCCACCTTGGCGCCGTACTTCTGGCGCAGGCCGTCCAGGATCGCGCCGAGCGAGGGGTACTGCTCCTTGGTCAGCGGGCGGTCCTTGTGGTCGACGGCCTGGATCTCGGGGTTCTGCGCCTTGTCCGTCACCAGGTGCTCGCCCGTCTTCAGCTGCGGGTGCAGCACGGCGGGCTGCCAGTCGACCAGCGCCTTGTGCGTGGACTGGCCGCGTACGACGGTGAGTTGGGAGGCGTAGGACAGCGGGGCCGTCTTCCCCTCGAAGGAGACGTCGGCCTTGACCGTGTACGGGACGACCGCCCCGTTCGGCGCGCCGGGGGTGACCACCACGTTCGTGAGGTGCGCCTGGTCGCGGAAGCCGGTCAGCGCGGCCGAGGCGCCCTGCTGGTTGTTGGTCAGGGCGGCGGCCCCCGCGGCGTCGCCCTTCGCCCAGGCCTGGAAGAAGCCGGTGGACGTCTCCTTGATCTCGTCCGCGCCCGGCGGCCCGGTGCGCGCGGGCGCGCCCTGCGTGTGCGTCCCACCGGAGCCCTTGCCGTCACCCCCGCCGACCAGCGTGTAGCCCCCGTACGCCACGCCTCCGGCTATTACTACGAACACCCCGCCCACGATGGCGACCTTCGCTCCACTGCGCATTCCGCAGTTCCCCTCCCCAGGAGTCCCCCGAACCTCTTGAACGTGTTCAAGGGTTACTTGGGGGCGACTCTACGGGACGGCAGCGACAGCAGTGCTCTCAGTTGTCGAACGGTTACCCGAACGCGACCGGCATCACACCCAGCTGTCCAGCCACATCCGGCTGCGCCACGAGTCGACGGGGATGGCCGTGCCGGTGTAGATCGGCCAGAAGTACACGAAGTTCCAGACGATCAGCAGGACGAGCACACCCGCCCCGATCGCGCCCACAGCCCGCCGCCGTTCCCCGGCGGCAAGCCCCGGCTCCCCTGGAGCGGCTGCGCCGCGCGCTGCCTGCGGTGGCCCGATGATCGCGCCGATCATCATCGCCACCGCCAGGCACAGGAACGGCACGAACACGACCGCGTAGAAGAAGAAGATCGTCCGCTCCTGGTACATGAACCAGGGCAGGTAGCCGGCCGCGATGCCGCACGCGATCGCCCCGGCCCGCCAGTCGCGCCGGAAGATCCAGCGCCACAGGACGTACAGGACCGCGAAGCAGGCGGCCCACCACAGCAGCGGGGTGCCGAGCGCGAGGACCTCGGCGGCGCACTTGCCGCTCGTGTTCGAGGGGCAGCCCTGGGTGCCGGGGTTCGGGCTCTCGTAGTAGTACGAGACGGGCCGGCCCAGGATCAGCCAGCTCCACGGGTTCGACTGGTAGGTGTGGCCCTCGGTGAGGCCGACGTGGAAGCTGTAGACCTCGGTCTCGTAGTGCCAGAAGCTGCGCAGCGAGGCCGGCACCCAGCTCAGGTCGAACTGCGGCAGGTGGTTGATGGTGCCGATGACCGGCAGCTTGATGTGGTCGGGGGACAGGCCCGCGCGGCCGTCCGCCCAGTTCCGCCCGTACCCCTTGTCGGTGACGAACCAGCCGGTCCACGACGCCATGTACGTGGCGATCGCGACCGGCACTGTGGAGAGGAACGCCCAGAACACGTCCCGGCGAAGGACCGCCCGGTAGGGGGTGACCGCCCCCGCCGTGCGCCGGGCGCCCACGTCCCACAGCACCGCCATCACGCAGAAGAAGACCAGGATGTAGAGGCCGTTCCACTTGGTTCCGCAGGCCAGGCCCAGCATGACCCCGGCCCCGATCCGCCAGGGCCGCCAGCCGAACCTCAAGGTCGCCGCGACCTCCGCGTCCGGGCGCAGCAGCCCGTCCTCGCCCTCGGGCAGCGCGGCCGCCAGTTTCGCTCGCGTACGGTCGCGGTCGACAAGGAGGCAGCCGAACGCGGCCACGACGAAGAACATCACGACCGTGTCGAGCAGCGCGGTGCGGCTCATCACGAAGTGCAGCCCGTCGACCGCGAGCAGCGCGCCCGCCAGGCATCCCAGGAACGTCGAGCGGAACAGGCGCCGCCCGATGCGGCAGATCAGCAGCACCGACAGGGTGCCGAGCACGGCGACCATGAAGCGCCAGCCGAACGGAGTGAAGCCGAACATCTTCTCGCCGATGCCGATGAGGTACTTGCCGACCGGCGGGTGCACCACATAGCCCGGCGCGGTCGGCACCGAGATGAGGTCCGGATTGGCGAGGATCGACTTGTCGATGTCCTTCGGCCAGTCGCCCTCGTAGCCGTGGTTGATGAGTGCCCAGGCGTCCTTGGCGTAGTACGTCTCGTCGAATATCACCGCGTGCGGGGCGCCCAGGTGCCAGAAGCGCATGAGCCCGGCGACCAGCGTCACCAGGAGCGGCCCCGCCCAGCCCGACCAGCGCACGATGCGCGCCGCCCACAGGGGTGGGATGCCGAGCACCGTCCACAGCCGCCCGGAGGGCCGGGCGAACGGAGGCACCAGGCGCTCGCGCAGCCCGGTTCTCGGCCGCACGACATGGCCGAACCGGCGCATGCGGTGCGGCCAGGAGGGCGGCTCGTCCCCGGCTTCGTGGCCCGGCAGGGTCTGTGGCGCAGTACTGGTCACCGCGCCATCGTAGGGAACTCACCTATGGGAGTCCCGTGGCCGGGCCCTGCCGACGCATGGTCGCGCCCGTGCCCCGGCCCGGCGGTCGCACGGTCGCCGGGCTGCGAGGATGGTTCGTGTGACCGGAACTCTCGTACTCGCAGGCACCCCCATCGGCGACACCGCGGACGCCCCGCCCCGGCTCGCCGCCGAACTGGAGCGGGCCGACGTCGTCGCCGCCGAGGACACCCGGCGCCTGCGCCGGCTGACCCAGGCGCTCGGCGTGCACACCCAGGGCCGGGTCGTCTCCTACTTCGAGGGCAACGAGTCGGCGCGCACGCCCGAGCTGGTCGAGGCCCTCGAAGGCGGCGCCCGGGTGCTGCTCGTGACGGACGCGGGCATGCCGTCGGTCTCCGACCCCGGGTACCGCCTGGTCGCGGCCTGCGTCGAGAAGGACATCAAGGTCACGGCCGTGCCGGGCCCCTCGGCGGTGCTGACCGCGCTCGCCCTGTCCGGGCTTCCGGTGGACCGGTTCTGCTTCGAGGGCTTCCTGCCGCGCAAGGCCGGCGAGCGCCTCGGCCGGCTGCGCGAGGTCGCCGACGAGCGGCGCACGATGGTCTACTTCGAGGCCCCGCACCGGCTCGACGACACCCTGGCCGCGATGGCCGAGGTGTTCGGCGCCGAGCGGCGCGCGGCGGTGTGCCGGGAGCTGACCAAGACGTACGAGGAGGTCAAGCGCGGCCCGCTGAAGGACCTCGCCGAGTGGGCGGCCGAGGGCGTGCGCGGCGAGATCACCGTCGTTGTCGAGGGTGCGCCCGATACGGGCCCGGCCGACCTCGACGAAGCCGAGCTGGTCAGGCGCGTACAGGTCCGCGAAGAGGCGGGGGAGCGGCGCAAGGAGGCCATCGCGGCCGTCGCCGTCGAGACGGGTCTACCCAAGCGCGAGGTCTTCGACGCGGTGGTGGCGGCAAAGAATGCGGCACGTCAGAGCCCTGCGGCGGGTAAAGGACTATCGTAAAAAGTAAAACGCAGGCCGCGCGCCGGGGCGGAGAAAAGCACGCAGCCCTAGGAAAGGCCAAGACCATGCCAACTCTCGACAGCCCCTGATGCGTTTTGGCAGCGAAAGGCGTCTCCTGGATCGGGGACGCTTTCGCCCCCGCTCGCAAGAGCGCTCGCAAGAGCTTGTCCAGCGGACAAGAGGAGCCGGCACATGAGTGAGATCGCTGAGACCACGGCACACGAGGCGTATGCCTTCGCGTGCATGAGGTGTGGATACGGCTGGGAACAGGCGTACGAAATAGAGCACCATACAGACGCCACTGGCCAGGCATTCGTCGTGTACAAGGCCAACGGCGAACGGGTGCCGTCCCCGCTGTCCGCCCCCACCTGCCTCAACTGCGGCGGGCACGTGGTGCGCATCATGCGTGCCGGGCGGGTTTCGACCGCACAGCAGTGGCTCAAGGACCACGAACCGCAGCCGGCCAAGTCCGAACTGGAAGACGCGGCCGAGACCGACGCGAAGCCGGAGCACCACTGGCACCTGTCGGACCTCCTGCACCCCTTCCACCGCAAGTGACCCGGGGCGTACGCCTTTCGTAGGATCGGGCGTATGAGTGCCGCCAAGGATGCCCCACCGCCACTGCCCGAGCCCCTCGGAGTGGCGGTGGCCGATTCGCACACCCACCTGGACATGCAGGACGGCACGGTCGAACAGGCCCTGGAGAAGGCCGCGGCCGTGGGCGTCACCACCGTGATCCAGGTGGGCTGCGACGTGAAGGGCTCCCGGTGGGCGGCGGAGACCGCCGAGGCGTACGCGCCCGTGCACGCGGCCGTGGCCCTGCACCCCAACGAAGCCCCCCGGATCGTCCACGGCGACCCCGACGGCTGGTCGCGCCAGGGTGCGCGCGGCCCCGGTGGCGACGGCGCACTGGACGAGGCCCTCGCCGAGATCGAGCGGCTCGCGGCACTGCCCTGGGTGAAGGCCGTCGGCGAGACCGGCCTCGATCACTACCGCACCGGGCCCGAGGGCAAGGCCGCCCAGGAGCGGTCGTTCCGGGCGCACATCGAGATCGCCAAGCGGCAGGGCAAGGCGCTCGTCATCCATGATCGCGAGGCGCACGCCGATGTGCTGCGTATTCTGCGTGAGGAAGGCGCCCCCGAACGGACCGTCTTCCACTGTTATTCCGGCGACGCGGAAATGGCCGAACTCTGCGCCGAATCCGGGTACTTCATGTCCTTCGCGGGAAACATGACCTTCAAAAACGCCCAGCCGCTGCGCGACGCCCTCGCCGTCGCCCCGCTGGAACTCGTTCTCGTGGAGACCGACGCGCCGTTCCTCACCCCGGTGCCGTACCGCGGACGGCCTAATGCGCCGTATCTCATTCCGGTCACGGTGCGGGCCATGGCGGCCGTGAAGGGCATCGGCGAAGACGTGCTGGCCGCGGCGATCGCGGACAACACCGCGCGCGCGTTTGATTACTGACCCATAACAGAATCCGGTCGCTGTCGGGCGGCGCACAGGGTAGTGCCACAACGCTGCGTAGTCGAATTGCTTTGGAGAGTGACCGCCGCTCCGCTAGTGTCCCGGGCCGCACCATCGGACCGGACCCTGGAGCGTCGTGAGCAATTCGCAGGGCAGTCACCGTGCCGCACGCGGCGGCCAGCGCGCCGCGACCGCCACGGCAACACCTCCGTACGGTGTCGCCACGGCAACGCCCCCCTACGGGATCGCCACGGGTGCCGAGCACGGGGTCGTCACGGGTACCGACGAGGCTTCCGCGACGACCTCGTTCGGCCCGCCCGCGCCCCGGTACCGCGGCTTCACGCCCGCGTACGCGGACCACGAGACCCAGGTCGCCCCGGTGCACTTCCCCGAGCCGCGCGAACCCGCGGTGCCCCGCCAGGACCCGGAGGCCGGGGGGCGGGCCGAGGCGCGCCGGGCGGCCCGGCGCCGCAAGTCGTCGGGCGGGCCCGACGCGCTGCGCCGCCTCCTCCCGCAGGCCCTGGTCGTCGCGTTCCTGGCGGGCGGCACCTCCGCGTTCGTCGCCAGCGACAAGGCGGTCAAGCTCACCGTCGACGGCGTACCGCGCACCATGCACACCTTCGCCGACAGCGTCGAGGAACTTCTCGGCGACGAGCACGTGCCGGTCGGGGCGCACGACCTCGTGGCACCCGGCCCCGCCGCCGCGCTCGCCGGAGGCGACGAGGTCGTGGTGCGCTACGGCCGCCCCGTCCAGCTCACCCTGGACGGCCAGCGCCACCAGGTGTGGACGACGGCCCGCACCGTCGACGGAGCCCTGCGCCAGCTCGGCGTGCGCGCCGAGGGCGCCTTCCTGTCCACGTCCCGCTCCTCGGAGATCGGCCGCGAGGGCCTCACCCTCGACGTACGCACCGAACGCTCGGTGACCTTCCTCGCGGACGGCCGCGAACGCACCCTGCGCACCAACGCGGCCACCGTCGCCGACGCCCTCGGGGAAGCGGGCATCTCCCTCCAGGGCCAGGACACGACCTCCGTACCGCCCACGTCCTTCCCCCGCGACGGGCAGACGGTCACGGTCATGCGGATCAGCGGAACGAAGGAGGTGCGGGAGGAGCCCATCCCGTTCAAGGTCGAGAAGACCAAGGACGACACGCTGTTCACGGGCACGCAGATCGTGGTCCGCCAGGGCGAGCAGGGCGCCCGCAAGGTCACGTACGCGCTGCGGACGGTCAACGGCGTCAAGCAGAAGCCGAAGAAGGTGGACGAGGAGGTCGTGCGCGAACCGGTCACCCAGCAGGTCAAGGTCGGCACCAAGGCGCTGCCGTCCTCGGTGGGCGGCGCCGACCACCTCAACTGGGACGGCCTGGCCCACTGCGAGTCGGGCGGCCGCCCGAGCGCGCTCGACCCGTCGGGCACGTACGGCGGGCTGTACCAGTTCGACGCGGGCACCTGGCACGCGCTCGGCGGCAGCGGGCGGCCCGAGCAGGCTCCGGCCGGCGAGCAGACGTTCCGGGCGAAGAAGCTGTTCGTGAGCCGGGGGGCGAGCCCGTGGCCGCACTGCGGCCGTAGGCTGTATCGGTGAGCACCACTGAGCCCGACGCCCTCCTTACCCCCGCCGACATCCGCGAA
Organism: Streptomyces sp. NPDC001415; assembly: GCF_053597395.1. Classification (NCBI taxonomy): domain Bacteria; kingdom Bacillati; phylum Actinomycetota; class Actinomycetes; order Kitasatosporales; family Streptomycetaceae; genus Streptomyces; species Streptomyces sp. NPDC001415. Next base: position 184,558 of record NZ_JBSFIE010000011.1, on the reverse strand, counting down.
CTGGCCGCGGCGCTTGGCGTACGCCCCACCAAGCAGCGCGGTCAGAACTTCGTCATCGACGCCAACACGGTCCGCCGCATCGTGCGCACCGCCGAGGTCCGCCCCGACGACGTGGTGGTGGAGGTGGGCCCGGGCCTGGGCTCGCTGACCCTGGCGCTCCTTGAGGCGGCGGACCGGGTGGTGGCGGTCGAGATCGACGACGTCCTGGCGTCCGCGCTCCCGTCGACGATCGCGGCGCGCATGCCGGGGCGTGCGGATCGTTTCGCTCTGGTCCACTCCGACGCGATGCTGGTCCAGGACCTGCCGGGCCCGCCCCCGACCGCACTGGTGGCGAACCTCCCGTACAACGTGGCGGTCCCCGTCCTCCTCCACATGCTGGGCCGCTTCCCGAGCATCGAACGCACCCTGGTCATGGTCCAGGCCGAGGTCGCCGACCGCCTCGCGGCGAAGCCGGGCAACAAGGTGTACGGGGTGCCCTCGGTGAAGGCGAACTGGTACGCGGACGTCAAGCGGGCCGGGTCGATCGGCCGGAACGTGTTCTGGCCGGCGCCGAACGTGGACTCGGGCCTGGTGTCCCTGGTCCGTCGTACGTCCCCGGTGGCGACGTCGGCCTCCAAGGCGGAGGTCTTCGCGGTGGTGGACGCGGCGTTCGCCCAGCGCCGCAAGACCCTGCGGGCGGCGTTGTCGGGGTGGGCGGGCTCGCCTGCGGCGGCGGAAGCGGCCCTGGTGGCGGCGGGAGTCTCCCCCCAGGCGCGGGGCGAGGCGCTGACGGTGGAGGAATTCGCGCGGATCGCTGAGAACAGGCCGAGCTAGGCGCCGCTTGCGGCGGGCTTTTCCTCCCCCCGGCCCTTCCCGCTGTGACACTCTGCGGCTCCGCCGCGTGGCCTCCGGGGGATGGCGTTCGGCTGCGGACCGTGCGTGGCTCGTCGCTCCCCCAAGTTCTCGGCTTCTCCCCCAAGTTCTCGGCTTCGCTCGAACAGGGGGGACCCCCATGAACAGGGGGGACCCCCATCGCGGCGGAGCCGCACAATGTCACAGCCCCGCGCCCCTAGCAGGATCATGCTGGCTCAGATCGGCATCTTCAGCCCGTCATGGGGGTCCCCCTGGCCCTTAAGGCCTTGGGGGAGTTTGAGGACGAGCGCCCTTTAGGCGCGAACGGGGGTCTGGGGGCGGAGCCCCCAGGGTCCTTCACCCCCGGAGGCCACGCGGCGGAGCCGCAGAGTGTTGCAGCGGGAAGGGGCGGGGTGGGGGAAAATGAACCGCCCGCACCCGAAGGAGCCCGCCCCGTGACCCCCCGCACCGTCACCGTCCGCGTCCCCGCCAAGGTCAACGCCCAACTCGCCGTGGGCCCCGCCCGCCCCGACGGATTCCACGACCTCGCCAACGTCTTCCTCGCCGTCGCCCTCTACGACACCGTCACGGTGACCCCCGCCGAAGAACTCCGCATCACCTGCACCGGCCCGGACGCCGCCCAGGTCCCCCTGGACCGCACCAACCTGGCGGCCCGAGCGGCGGAGCTCCTCGCGGCCCGCCACGGCATCGAGCCGAACGTCCACATCCACATCGACAAGGACATCCCCGTAGCGGGCGGCATGGCAGGCGGCAGCGCGGACGGCGCGGGCGCGCTCCTCGCCTGCGACGCCCTGTGGGGCACGGGCGCCGAACAGTCCCAACTCCTCGACATCTGCGCCGAGTTGGGCAGCGACGTACCGTTCAGCCTCGTCGGCGGAGCAGCCCTCGGCACGGGACGCGGCGAGAAGCTCACCCCGCTGGAAGTGGGCGGCACCTTCCACTGGGTGTTCGCGGTGGCGGACGGCGGCCTCTCCACCCCGGCGGTGTACCGCGAGTTCGACCGCCTCACCCCGGACGCCCCCGACCCCGTAGCCTCCCCCGCCCTCCTGGACGCGCTGCGCACCGGCGACGCGAAGGCCCTCGCGGCCGCCCTCACCAACGACCTCCAGCCGGCCGCCCTGTCCCTGCGCCCCTCCCTCGCGGACACCCTGGAGACGGGCAAGCGGGCGGGCGCCCTGGCCGCCCTCGTCTCGGGCTCGGGCCCGACCACGGCCTTCCTGTGCGCCGACCCGGAGTCGGCGGAGAAGGTCGCGGCGGCCCTCACTGCATCGGACACCTGCCGCACCGCGCGGGTGACCAGCGCACCCGCCCACGGCGCGACGATTCTGCCCGCCTGAGCTCAGAGCTCGTCCACGCCGGTGAGATCGATCTCGATGGCATAGGGCTTACCTACCTTGAGCTGCTCGCGCTGCATGCCCATGTGTACGTACGCCTTGGTCAGCGGGTCGAGCTCGTAGACGTGAACCACCGGCTCACTGCCGTCGCCGCCCCGCTCGACCCGCCAGAAGTTCGGGATACCGGCGGCGGCGTACTTCTGCGGCTTCGTCGTACGGTCCCGGGACTCGGAATCCGGGGACACGACCTCGACGGCCAGCAGCACGTCCTCCGCGCGATAGCGCGTCTGGTCCGGTCCGGCGACCGACTCGGCCCTGACCACGATGACGTCGGGCTCGGGGCCATTGCGGTTGTCGAGAACGACGGTCATCTCCCGCTTGACCTTGAAGGCGGCGGGTAGATCACGGCGCAGGCCGTTGACCAACACGTCCATCACGTCGGTGTGGAAGTTGTGCTGCGGGCTCGCAAAGACCAGGCTCCCGTCGATCAGCTCGGTCCGCGACGGGAGCTCGGGCAGCGTGAACAGGTCGTCCACGGTGTAACCGTCCTGAGGCGGTCGGGGCCACTAGTACTCGACGGGCTCGTCAGCGTTCATGGTTTCTTCCATGGACGGGATCCTTCGGCCTGCCCGTCCACGATGGCCGCCGCTTTCCGATCACGTCACTACGAAGGGTGACGTGGTCGTGTCCTGTTCGACCCAGGCCGGTCGTCAGCCCCGGTGCCCCGCGACGAACGCGGTCCACGCCCGCGCCGAGACGGCGAACTGCGGACCCTGCTTGTCCTTGGAGTCGCGTACGTGGACGGTGGCCGGGCAGACCGCGACCTCTACGCAGCTGTCGCCATCAGGGCTGCTGTAGCTCGACTTGTGCCATGCGAGGGCGACTTCTACGCAGTTGTCGCCCTGCGTGCCGCTGAAGCTGCTCTTGAACCAGGTGAGTTCTGTGCTGCTCATAGGGCTCCTCGGATTTGCTCCAACAGGTCCCGTGATTCAGCTGGGTTGAGGGCCTGCGAGCGCAGTGTGTCATACGCCTGCTGGAGGGGGCCTACCTCTTTCAGGTCGCTGATTAGGCGCCCGATCATCTGCCCCTCGGAGTATGCGTACCGCTTCCCGTCCGGCCCTTCCAGCAGCGCGACTGGTCCATCCAGACAAGCGTGGAACTCGCAACCCAGAGGCATGATTTGGAGCGTCACGTTACGAGGCTTCGTGCTCTCCAGCACGTGGTCCAGCATGTCCCGCGTCACCTCCACACCGCCCAGCCGTTCCCGGAACACCGCCTCCGACACGATGAAGCTGAACGGCACGTTCGGCCGCTCCAGCAGCAGCCGTTGGCGTTCCATCCGCGCGATGAGCTGGCTCTCCACCTGCTCGTCGGTGAGGGGCGGTACGGCGTTCTGGAACAGCGTGCGCGCATACGCCTCCGACTGCAACAGCCCCGGCACCATGCGGCATTCGTACGTGCACAGGCTTACCGCCGTCCGTTCCCGGCGGGCCCACTCTCGGAACCACGCCGCCAACCCAGGATGCCGGGTCAGATGGCGGTACGCCTTCTTCAGTGCCCCCGTGCCGCCCAGCGGATCCTCCGCCCGGTCCACGAAGTCGCGGTCCGGCATGCGGCGGCCCAACTCGATTGATTCCACGGTGTGTTTGGAGAAGCGGACCAGCGACGCGAGGTCTTCGCGGGTGAGGCCGGCGTGTTCGCGCAGGCCCTGGACGAACGCCCCGAACGTCTTCAGGCTGTCGGACGAAACGGGCTCGCCCGCGCCGTACTCCCAGTCGTCGGTCATGTGCCGCCACCTTCCGGTGAGTTGATCTCCCCGCTCAACTCACCCAGGGTGACCGCTGACGGCCGTACCGTCCACCCTCCGTGTCCGTACGCTCGCTCAGCGTACGGATCGCTAGGCGGCCCGCATGCTGGTCTTCGCCAGCTCGTACGCCGGGAGCATTTCCGTCTGCTCCTGCGTGTCCAGTCCGCTCAGGTGCAGGACCAGCGTGCCCTTCGGGGTGACCACCGCCAGGGCCCGCTCCTGCTTCGACTCGTCCATCAGCTTGTTGTACGTCTCGTAGACGACCTCGGTCGCCGGGAACGCGCCCGCCTTGATCTCCTTGTACGCCGCCTTGCTCGCGTTCTTGTTCGCGCCGACGAACGCCTCCAGGGCCGCGCGCGGCGTGCCGGACTTGGCGGTGTCGGTCCAGGCGCGCATGAAGCCGACGTTCCCCGCCGGCTTCGCATCCATCTCGCAGGCCATCGTGAACGGGCCCTGCTTGCTGAGTCCGGCGAGCGGGGAGTCCGCGGGGTCCGGCTCCACAGGCTTCGCCTTCCACTTCGCCGCCAGATCGAAGGCGACGGGCAGGGTGCAGGCCGAGCCCGTCGCCCCCACTGTGCCGCCCTTGGCCGCCGTCGCCGAGCCCTGCGAGGGCTTGGCCGGGCTCGACGGCGACGACGCCTTCTCCTTGCCGCACCCCGTCAGTGCCGCCCCCGCCAGCACCAGCGCCACCGCGCCCCGCACCGCATTCCGCTTCATGAGCCCCCGCCCCTTTAAAACTCGTATGGCAACTCGCGAACCGAGGACGTGAACCCCGGATTACCGAACGTATGATCCCCTGATCGCGCACCGCACGCTGTCCGACCCCCCGCGGCGACTACCCTGGATGACGATCCATCCCCCTGCTCAGGAGTGAAATGGCCGTCAACCTGGTCAATGTCGAGGCAGTCAGCAAGGTGTACGGGACCCGTGCCCTGCTCGACGGTGTTTCCCTCGGCGTCTCCGAAGGGGACCGGATCGGTGTCGTCGGGCGCAACGGCGACGGCAAGACCACCCTGATCCGGATGCTCGCCCAGCTGGAGGAGCCGGACACCGGGCGGGTCACGCACGTGGGCGGGCTGCGGCTCGGCGTGCTCACCCAGCACGACTCGCTGGACCCCCAGGCCACCGTCCGGCACGAGGTCATCGGCGACCTCGCCGACCACGAGTGGGCCGGCAACGCCAAGATCCGCGACGTACTGACGGGCCTGTTCGGCGGGCTCGACCTGCCCGGGTTCTCGCAGGGCCTGGACACCGTCATCGCGCCGCTCTCCGGTGGCGAGCGGCGCCGTATCGCGCTCGCCAAGCTGCTCATCGGTGAGCCGGATCTGATCGTGCTCGACGAGCCGACCAACCACCTCGATGTCGAAGGGATCAGCTGGCTCGCCCGGCACCTCCAGGCACGGCGGTCCGCGCTCGTCTGCGTCACCCACGACCGCTGGTTCCTCGACCAGGTCTGCACCCGCATGTGGGACGTCCAGCGGGGCTCGGTGTTCGAGTACGAGGGCGGGTACTCCGACTACGTCTTCGCGCGCGCCGAGCGCGAGCGCATCGCCGCCACCGAGGAAGCCAAGCGGCAGAACCTCATGCGCAAGGAGCTGGCCTGGCTGCGCCGCGGCGCCCCGGCCCGTACCTCCAAGCCGCGCTACCGCATCGAGGCCGCCAACGAGCTCATCGCCGACGTGCCGCCGCCGCGCGACACCAGCGAGCTGATGAAGTTCGCCAACGCCCGGCTCGGCAAGACCGTCTTCGACCTGGAGGACGTGACCGTCCAGGCGGGCGAGAAGCTGCTGCTCAAGCACCTGACCTGGCAGCTCGGCCCCGGCGACCGCATCGGCCTGGTCGGCGTGAACGGCGCGGGCAAGACCTCGCTGCTCCGCGCGCTGACCGAGGCCTGGCGCACCGCGGGCGAGGCCCAGCCGGCGGTGGGCAAGGTCGTCGTCGGCAAGACCGTGAAGCTCGCCTACCTCTCGCAGGACGTCGCCGAACTCCCGCCCGCCCTGCGGGTGTTGGAGGCCGTCCAGCAGATCCGCGACCGCGTCGACCTCGGCAAGGGCCGTGAGATGACCGCCGGCCAGCTCTGCGAGCAGTTCGGCTTCTCGAAGGAGAAGCAGTGGACTCCCGTCGGGGACCTCTCCGGTGGTGAGCGGCGGCGGCTCCAGCTGCTCCGTCTCCTCATGGACGAGCCCAACGTGCTCTTCCTCGACGAGCCCACCAACGACCTCGACATCGAGACGCTGACCCAGCTGGAGGACCTCCTCGACGGCTGGCCCGGCTCCATGGTCGTCATCTCCCACGACCGGTTCTTCATCGAGCGCACCACCGACCACGTGTGGGCGCTGCTCGGCGACGCCACGCTGCGGATGCTGCCGCGTGGCATCGACGAATACCTGGAGCGCAGGCAGCGGATGATCGAGTCCGCGCCGGCTCCGGTCGCGGCCCCCTCCGCCAAGCCCGCGAGCACCGTCTCGGCCCAGGACGCCCGCGCCGCGAAGAAGGAACTCCAGAAGGTCGAGCGGCAGCTCAACAAGATCTCCGACCGCGAGACCAATCTGCATGCGCAAATCGCCGATAACGCCACGGACTTCGGGAAGGTGGCGAAACTGGATGCCGAGCTGCGCGAACTGATCGCCGAGCGCGACGAGTTGGAGATGCGCTGGCTCGAACTGGCCGAGGAGGCCTGAGGCACACCTTTACGAGCGTCTTGCGGCGCTTGCGTAGAGACGGCGTACAGACTCAGTAACGGCGGCATTACGGGCCGGTTCTCCCTTGGGAACAGGGGCGACCGGCCCGTGGCGTGTGGTGCTCCGAGTGATACAAAGTAGCTCCGTTCGACTGACGTAAAGACGCAAAGACGCAAATTCGGGGGTATCTCGCTGTGACCCAGCCGCCCAGTTCCCAGCCGCCGCAGGGGGGCTTCGGAGCACCGCAGGACAAGCCTCAGGGACCGCCTGCCCAGCCGCAGGGGCCGCCGCCCCAGCCGCCGCAGATGCCGGCCGCGCCCCCCACACCGCCGGGCATGCCGCCGCAGATGCCGCCGACTCCGCCGGCCGGAGCGCCCGGCTACGGCTACCCGCAGGCGGCCCCGCCGCAGGCCCAGCCCGGCTACGGCTACCCGGGCCAGCCCCCGACCGGCCCCAACCCCTACGCGCAGACCCAGCAGGGCGGCTACGGCTACCCCGGTCAGCCGCAGTACCCGGGCGCACCGGTGCCGCCGCAGGGCGGTGGCAAGAACCCGTTCAAGGGCAAGCCCCTGATGATCGTGGCCGCGGCGGTCGCGGGCCTCCTGGTCATCGGCGGCGGCGTGTACTTCGCGACGAGCGGCGGCGGTGACGACAAGAAGCCCCTCGCCGACAAGAGCAACAGCGCACAGCCCTCCGGCTCGCCCTCCGTCGACAAGGGCGACGGCAAGGGCGACGGGGGCAGCGACTCCAACGACATCAACGGCGGGATCAAGCCCGGCGAGGCGCGGGTCTGGCTGCACGAGAACGAGACCCCGCTGACTCAGAACGGCGCCGAGCAGTACGGCCCCTGGCGCCTGGGCGACGTCGTCGTCAAGGCCATGTACAAGGAGGTCGTCGGTTACGCCGTGGGCGACGGCAAGGAGAAGTGGAAGGCGTCCCTGGACACCCCCATCTGCGGCGCCCCGCACGACACCACCGCGGACGGAAAGATCGTCTTCGGCGTCCAGGAGAACAACACCAAGGACGCCAAGTGCAACCAGCTCCAGATGGTCGACCTGGCCGCCGGCAAGGCGGGCTGGAAGGCTCCGGTGCCGTCGGAGGGCCTCTTCGACATCATGGTCGGCGGCGACATGGCGATCAGCGGCAACACCGTGGTGCTTGCCCGCATGGGCGGCGCGAGCGGGTTCTCCATCACCGACGGCAAGAAGCTCTACGGCACCCCGAAGACCGGCAACTGCCGCTCCGACGCGTTCGCCGGCGGCCCCAAGCTGATCTCCGTGGGCACCTGCACCGACCCGAACAACACCAGCATGGACGCCCCGCAGTCGGAGCTCCTCCAGGAGCTGGACCCGGCCACCGGCAAGCCCAAGTGGAACTACCAGTACGAAAAGGGCTGGTCGATCCGGCGCGTCTACTCGATGGACCCGCTGGTCGTCTACGCCACCAACAAGGACAAGAAGACGTGGAACATCTCCACCTTCAACCCTGACGGCAAGGTCCGCTCGCAGGTCGACTCCAAGTCCCAGCTGACCGCGAACTGCAGCGGCTTCGGCATCACCGAACGCAAACTCCAGGACTGCTCGGGCACGGCCGCCGACGCCAACACCCTCTACATCTCCACCGACGGCAAGGACAGCGGCGACCTCGGGGTCGGCCGCAGCAACGACGTGGTCGCCATCGACCTCGGCACCGGCAAGGAGAAGTGGCACGCGGCCGCGCCCAAGGGCCGCATGATGCAGCCGCTGGCCGTCGAGGGCGGCAACGTCGTGCTCTACATCGAGCCCGGCATCGACGACACGGGGGCCGCGATCGCGACCCTGCCCGCGACCGGCGGCACCCCGACGATCACCCTCCAGAGCCCGGCGGCGGCCGGCAGTACCGAGCGGAACTTCTTCGGCCCGCACCTGGCATGGGCCGGCGGGCGGTTCTTCATGCTGAACGGACGGGTGAAGAGCCCCAAGGGCGACCAGAGGGACAACTCGCTCCTGTCCTTCGGCAAGTGACGCCCCAACTCCCCGTCCCCGCCTTCCAGTCAGAGGTCCCCCCGGCATGAGTCAGCCACCCCAGCCCCACCAGCCACCGCAGCCCGAGGACGCGCCCAAGAGCTTCGGCGCCCCGCAGCAGCCCCCGGCCCCCGGGTTCGGCGCGCCCACCCCGCCGCCGCCCGCGGGCCCGCCGAGCACCCCGCCGCCCGCGACCCCGCCCGGCTACGGCTACCCGCAGACACCCGGCACCCCGCCCCCGGCGTACGGCTACCCGCAGACCCCGCCGCAGCAGCCCGGCTACGGCTACCCGGGCCAGCCGCAGCAGCCGGGCCAGCCCGGCCAGGCCGGTTACGGCTACCCGACGCCGCAGCCCGCCACCCAGCCGATGCAGCCGCAGTACGCGACGCCGGGCGCGCCCGGCCCCGGCGGGCAGCCCGGCGGAGGCAAGAAGCTCAACACCCAGATGATCATCATCGTCGCGGCGGTCGTCGCGGTGGCCCTGATCGTCGGCGGTGGCGTCTGGTACGCGAGCAAGGACGACGGCAAGAGCGACGCCAAGTCCGGGGACACCGGCGGCGCCAAGGGCGACACCGGCGGCAGCGCGACCGGAGGCGGCGGCAAGGAGAAGGCCCCCGCCAACACCTCCGCCAAGGTGCTCTTCCAGACGCCCCAGCCCAAGGTCACCGACCTCACCGCGGTGAACGGCTCCTGGCTCACCGACAAGGTGTACGTCAAGTCCGGCGTCAAGGAGATCGTCGGCTACGACCCGGCCAAGGGCACCCCGCTCTGGAAGCTCCCGCTGACCGGCAACGTCTGCGAGTCGACCACGCACGTCTCGGCCGACGGCAAGACCGCGTTCGCCTTCGAGAGCCAGGAGGCCGGTTCCAAGTTCGCCTCCTGCACCGAGGCCGCCGGCCTCGACCTGAACACCGGCAAGCTGCTGTGGCAGGCGAACATCAAGGGCGCCAACGGCGACCGCAAGACCCGCTTCGACGAGATCACCCTCGGCGCGGGCACCGTCGCCGCGGGCGGCCTCGACGGCGGCGCGGCCTGGGACCTGAACACCGGCAAGGAACTGTGGAAGCCCACCACCACCGCCGACCAGTGCAAGGACGTCGGCTACGGCGGCGGTGACGCACTCGTGGCGGTCCGCAAGTGCGGCGACTACGAGAAGCCCACCATCAACATCCAGACCCTCGACCCCAAGTCGGGCCAGCCGACCTCGACGTACAAGATGCTGCCCGGCATCCAGTACGCCCACATCGTCTCCACCAGCCCGCTGGTGCTCGCCGCCGACGTCGGCCAGAGCGCCGGCGACGGCAGCGGCATCTCGGACTTCTTCTCCGTCGACGCCAAGACCGGCAAGCTGCTCGCCCGCATCCCGGCCCCCGGCGACAAGTACGCCGCCGACTGCGACGGCACCTCCGTCGAGAAGTGCAAGATGGTCACGGCCGGCAACGGCAGGCTGTACGTGCCGACCGAGCAGCACGAGAACGCCGCCGCCGGATCCTCCGGCTCGCTCGGCCGCACCAACGAGATCCTCGCCTTCGACCTCACCACCGGCCAGCCCGTGCCCGGCAAGGCGGACGCGGGCGACGGCTACACGCTGTACCCGATGCGCATGGACGGCAACAACGTCATCGCGTACAAGGACGCCCCGTACAACAAGGGCACCCAGGTCGTCAGCATCGACGGCGGCAGCCTCAAGTCGACGCTGCTCCTGGAGAACCCGGCCGACCGCGCGGTCCGCGACGCGATCACGTCGTTCTCGCCGAAGTACTCCGAGACGCTCTACGCCAACGGCCGCCTGTACCTGGGCGCGGTGCGCCTGAGCAAGCCGTACTCGGCGAGCGACGCCGACAAGAAGTTCCTGTTCATGGCGACCGGCACGAGCTGAGCCACGGACGAGCGAAGGCCCCGGTGGCGGAGTTGATTCTCCGCCACCGGGGCCTTCTCATTTCCCTGCGCATGGGCCGAGTTCGCCCCTTTACTTCCCCTCCTTCTTCCTCAACCGGCCCTGAATGGCGGAGAATTCGGCATTCCGGGGGCTTCTTACCGGTAAGGGGCGCGCGGCGTCGAACAAGCGTGTAGCTTGCCGGGGCAAGAGGGGCCGGGGACCGGGGGGTCCGAGTGGGCTGCCCTCAGCTCGTGGAGCTGGGGAGGGCCCGGGGGAGTGGGGGTAGCTCGATGGGCGTGCGGCTCATGGTGGTCGACGACCACCGGCTGCTCGCCGAGGCACTCGCCTCGGCGCTGAAACTGCGGGGCCACCGGGTGCTCGCCGCTGCGGCTCCGGTCGCCGGGGCCGCCGAACTGGTGGTGAGCCGGGCACCGGAGGTGTGCCTGCTCGGCACGGCCTCGCCTGCCGAACCAGGGGTGTTCGACCCGATCGTACGGATCAAACGGGAGCGGCCGCAGGTGGCCGTGGTGGTGCTCGGCCCGGTGCCGAGCCCGCGCGGAATCGCGGCGGCGTTCGCGGCCGGGGCGTCGGGATACGTGCGCCACGACGAGCGCATAGAGGGCGTCGAGCGGGCGATGGTGAAGGCCAGGGCGGGCGAGGCGGCCGTGGCCCCGCAACTGTTGCAGGGCGCGTTCGCCGAACTCCTCAACCCGGCCGCCCAGCCCGACGACGAGGGCCAGCGCCTCCTCCAACTCCTCACCCCGCGCGAGGTGGAAGTCCTGGTCAGGGTGGCGGACGGCGAGGACACCCGGCTCATCGCGGCGGGCATGGGAATAGCGCCCTCGACCGCCCGGACCCACGTCCAGAGAGTCCTGATGAAACTGGGGGTCGGCTCCCGCCTGGAGGCGGCGGCGCTGGCCGCGAGAACGGGCCTCCTGGACCGCGCGGCCCAGCCGGCCGCCCCCTCGGAAACGCCTTAGCCACCGGTGCGGGGCGGGGCGGTGCGCTGGGGCTCCGCCCCAGACCCCGTTCGCGCCTGAAGGGCGCTCGTCCTCAATCGCCGGACGGGCTGAAGATGTCCGTGCGGACCAGGAATGCTGCTAGGGGCGCGGGGCTGTGACATTGTGCGGCTCCGCCGCGCGGGCGCGATCAGCCACGTACAGGCCGCACACAACCGACCCGCACCCCGCGGAACCCCTCAGCCGTCCTCAGGTACAGGCGGAGCCGTAGGCCGTAGCTTCAGCCACACCAGGAAGAAGACCCCCAGGGCCAGCATCCCCAAGCCCGTCCAGAGGTTGATGTTGACCCCCTGCGCCTTCTTCAGGTCCGCGGACGACGCGAAGACTCCCGCCCCGCCCACAATCACCCCGTACAGGGTGAACAGCCCGCCGATGATGCGGCGGATGTCGAACAACCGGGCCGCCGTCGCCGACTTCCGCTCCAACTCGGAGACTTCACGCTGCAGTTCAGACATTTGAGTGACCTCCGGTCAGAAGGAGTAGGGGACGTAGCAGAGCGCGGCCAGCACGATCGCGCCCCAGCCGAGCAGGGCCGGCCGGCGGTACCAGGCGGCGTCGCCCTCGGCGGGCGGCTCCTCGACGCCGGGCGACTTCGTCCCGTACACCAGGCCCGCGAGCTCAGCCGCAGGCTTGGGCGCCGTGAACAGGGTGACCAGCACCATCACCACCGCGCCAGCCACGAAGCCGACGATCGCGGAGACGAAGTTCGCCCCCTGGTCGGTCGGGATGGACACGACACCGTGCTTGTAGATCCAGAAGTAGTTGACCATCGCCGCCGTGGTGCCCGCGAGCAGCCCCCACACCCCCGACTTCACCGACGCCCGCTTCCAGAACATGCCGATCACGAACACCACGAACATCGGCACGTTGAAGAAGGAGAACAGCGTCTGGAGGTAGCCCATGATGTTGGAGAAGGACGAGGCGATGAACGCCGTACCGATGGATGCCAGAACCCCTATCGCGGTGATCAGGCGCCCGAACCTCAGGTAGTACCCGTCCGGCTGGTCCTTCTTCACGTACTTGGCCCAGATGTCGTACGTGAACACGGTGTTGAAGGACGACACGTTCGCCGCCATGCCCGCCATGAACGCCGCGAGCAGCCCGGTCACCGCGATGCCGAGCACGCCGTTGGGCAGCAGCTCCTGCATGAGCAGCGGGATCGCGTCGTTGTACGTCAGGTCCGAGCCCGCCGTGCCGATCTTGGGTACGAGTACGGCCGCGACCAGGCCCGGGATCATCACCAGGAACACGATGAACATCTTCGGGAACGCGGCGATCAGCGGGGTGCGCCGGGCCGCGCTCAGGTTCTTCGCGGACAGTGCCCGCTGCACCTCGGCGAAGTTGGTCGTCCAGTAGCCGAAGGACAGCACGAAGCCGAGCCCGAGCACGATGGTCAGCCAGTTCGCGCCCAGCGGGTTGGCCTGGCCGATGCCGGTGCCGCCCCACGCGGACAGGAAGTTGTCACCGTGGCTCGTCCTGAGTGAACTCGTCAGGCCGTCCCAGCCGCCGACCCGCTTCAGACCCAGGATGGTCAGCGGTATGAGCGCGGCCAGGATCACGAAGAACTGGAGCACTTCGTTGTAGATCGCCGAGGAGAGCCCGCCGATGGTGATGTACGCGAGCACGAACAGCCCGGCGACGACGATCGCCACCCACTGCGGCCAGCCGAGCAGCGCCTCCACGACGATCGACAGGGCGTACAGGTTCACGCCCGCGATCAGCACCGCGGCGAACGCGAAGAGCGCCGAGGCCAGCAGGTGCGCCGACTTGTCGAAGCGCTGGAGCAGGAACTCCGGTACGGAGCGGACCTTCGACCCGTAGTAGAAGGGCATCATCACGAGCCCGAGGAAGACCATCGCCGGGATCGCGCCGATCCAGTACCAGTGCACGACCGCGACGCCGTACTGGGCGCCCGTCGCGGACATGCCCAGGATCTCGGTGGCGCCGAGGTTGGCGGCGACGAAGGCGAGCCCGGTCACCCAGGCCGGCAGCGACCGGCCCGACAGGAAGAAGTCGAGGCTGGTCTTCACGCTGGCGCGGGCGGCGAAGCCGATGCCCAGAACGACGATGAAGTAGATCGCCAGAATCGTGTAATCGAGCCCGTTGGTGGGGAGCCGAAGCCCCGCGGCCAGGTATTGCATGCGTACTCGCTTCGTCGCGCTTACTGATCCGGACGGGAACCTACGCCTCCATGTTCAGAAACTGAACACTTTTGATGAGATTGTTTGTTTGATTGTGATCGAGCGTGGATGGCGACCGGACCTGGCGCCGTACTTGATCATCCATGGCAACCGCTTGCGCGCCCATTGACGGAGGCTGTTGGCTTGTGGTTTGTTGTGTGCGGTTCTGTTGGATGGTGGAGGTTGCAGGTGAAGAAGACGTCGACCCGGCTCGCCGACGGTCGTGAGCTGCTCTACTACGACTCGCGTGACGACCTCGTACGGGACGAGACGGACCGGCGCCCGCTCGATGCGGTGTCGACCGCGTCCGAGATCCGCCGCGACCCGCTGCTCGGCGACGCGGTGGCCATCGCCTCCCACCGCCAGGCCCGCATCTACCACCCGCCGGCCGACGAGTGCCCCCTGTGCCCGTCGCGCGACGGGCGGCTCAGCGAGATCCCTGCCGCCGACTACGACGTCGTCGTCTTCGAGAACCGCTTCCCCTCGCTCGCGGGTGACTCCGGCCGCTGCGAAGTCGTCTGCTTCACCCCCGACCACGACGCGTCCTTCGCCGACCTCACCGAGGAACAGGCCGCGCTCGTCCTGGAGGCCTGGACCGACCGCACCGCCGAACTCGCCGAACTCCCGCAAGTCCAGCAGGTGTTCTGCTTCGAGAACCGCGGCGCCGAAATAGGCGTCACCCTCGGCCACCCGCACGGCCAGATCTACGGCTACCCCTTCACCACTCCCCGCACCGCCCTCATGCTCCGCTCGCTCGCCGAGCACCGCGAGCGCACGGGCGGCCGCAACCTCTTCGACGACGTGGTCGAGCGGGAGCTCACCGATCGCGTACGGGTGGTCCTGGAGGGCGAACACTGGGTGGCGTTCGTGCCGTACGCCGCGCACTGGCCGTACGAGGTCCATCTGCACCCCAAGCGACGCGTCCCGGACCTGCGGGCGCTCGACGACGGCGCGCGCACGGAGTTCCCACAGATCTATCTGGAACTCTTGAGGCGCTTCGACCGGATCTTCGGCCCCGACGAGCCGCCCACCCCCTACATCGCCGCCTGGCACCAGGCACCGTTCCGGGGCGAGGGCGCCGTCGACCGTGCGGAGTTCGGGCTCCATCTTGAGCTTTTCACCATCCGACGCACTTCCGGCAAGCTGAAATACCTCGCGGGTTCCGAGTCCGGCATGAGCGTGTTCATCAATGACGTGCCGCCGGAGGCCGCGGCCGAGCGACTGCGAGAGGTGGCAAGCAAGTGAGCAAGTACCTGGTGACGGGCGGTGCGGGGTACGTGGGCAGCGTGGTGGCGGCCCACCTGGTCGAGGCCGGCCACGAGGTGACCGTCCTGGACGACCTCTCCACCGGCTTCCGCGAGGCGGTCCCGGCCGGGGCGCACCTCATCGAGGGCCGCGTGCAGGACGCGGCCAAGTGGCTCGACCCCTCCTTCGACGCGGTCCTCCACTTCGCGGCGTTCTCGCAGGTGGGCGAGTCGGTGGTGAACCCCGAGAAGTACTGGGCGAACAACGTCGGCGGCACGATGGCCCTGCTCGCGGCGATGCGCGGCTCGGGCGTGCGCAGGCTCGTCTTCTCGTCCACGGCGGCCACGTACGGCGAACCGGTCTCGACCCCGGTCACCGAGACCGACCCGACGGCCCCGACCAGCCCGTACGGCGCCTCCAAGCTGGCGGTCGACCACATGATCGCGGGCGAGTGCGCGGCCCACGGCCTGGCCGCGGTGTCGCTGCGCTACTTCAACGTGGCGGGCGCGTACGGCGGTTGCGGCGAACGCCACGACCCGGAGTCGCACCTGATCCCGCTGGTGTTGCAGGTGGCGCTGGGGCAGCGGGAGTCGATCTCGATCTACGGCGACGACTACCCGACCCCCGACGGCACGTGCGTACGGGACTACATCCACGTGGCGGACCTGGCCGAGGCGCACCTGCTCGCGCTTGACGCGGCGACGGCGGGCGAGCACCTGGTCTGCAACCTGGGCAACGGCAACGGGTTCTCGGTCCGCGAGGTCGTGGAGACCGTACGCAAGGTGACCGGGCACCCGGTCCCCGAGGTCGTCGCGGGCCGGCGCGGCGGCGACCCGGCGGTCCTGGTGGCCTCCGCGGCGCGCGCCCACGAACGCCTGGGCTGGCAGCCCTCGCGCGCCGACCTCGCCGGAATCGTGGCGGACGCCTGGGCGTTCGCGCGGCGGACGGAGCACGCCGGTGAGTGAAGTGGCCGCCGCCTTCCGGGAGTTGTACGGGACCGAACCGGACGGGGTGTGGGCGGCCCCCGGCCGGGTCAACCTCATCGGCGAGTACACCGACTTCAACGAGGGCTTCGTCATGCCGCTCGCCCTGCCGCACACGGCGGTGGCGGCGGTGTCCCGGCGCACGGACGGGGTGCTGCGGATCCACTCGGCGGACATCGACGGCCCGCTCGTTGAACTCCGCGTCGACGAGCTGGAACCGCTGTCCGGCGCGGGCTGGGCGGCATACCCGGCGGGCGTGGTGTGGGCGCTGCGCGAGGCCGGCCACGAGGTGACCGGCGCCGACATCCACCTGACGTCGACGGTGCCGACGGGCGCGGGCCTGTCGTCGTCGGCGGCGCTGGAGGTGGTGACGGCCCTCGCGCTGCGCGACGTGTTCCAAATCCATTTGTCAATGGATGAGTTGGCGCGGCTGGCGCAACAGGCGGAGAACTCCTTCGTGGGAGTCCCGTGCGGAATCATGGACCAGACGGCGTCGGCGTGCTGCACGGCGGGCCACGTGCTGCACCTGGACACCCGGGACCTGGCCATGCGCCAGATCCCCTTCGATCTGCCGGCGCACGGTCTGCGGCTCCTGGTCGTCGACACCCGCGTGAAACATGCGCTGGGGGACGGCGCGTATGCCGAACGGCGCGCCGGCTGCGAGCGGGGCGCGCGGGAGCTGGGTGTACGGAGCCTGCGCGAAGTCGCCTACGCACAACTCCCGGAGGCTCTGGTGCAGTTGTCGTCCCCGACCGTGCGGGACTACGTACGGCATGTGGTGAGCGACAACGAACGGGTGGCGCGGGTGGCGTCGCTGCTGGCCGCGGGCGACGTCCGTGGCGTCGGCCCCGTCCTGACCGAGGGCCATGCCTCCCTGCGGGACGACCTGCGGGTGTCCTGCGCGGAGCTGGACCTGGTGGTGGACACGGCGGTGGCGGCCGGGGCGCTGGGCGCGCGCATGACGGGCGGGGGTTTCGGAGGCTCGGCGATCGTCCTTGTGGAGGAGCCGGCGGTGGGGCCGGTGTCGAAGGCCCTGGTGGCGGCCTTCGAGGGGGCCGGCCTGACCCGCCCTCGGGTCTTCGAGGCGGTGCCGTCGGCGGGGGCGCGGCGGGTGGGGTGAGGGCGCCCCTGCCCCCGGGGCCTGGGGCGCAGCCCCAGGCGTGCCGGGTCAGCTCGCGGCCTCGCCCGCGGCGCGGCCCAGCCGCTTGGTCAGGGTGTACTCCGTCACCCCCGGCGGATAGTCAGGGATGGCGCACACCACTTCGTACCCCCGCTTGCGGTAGAACCCCGGCGCCTGGAAGTCCCACGTCTCCACCCGGGCGAAGTCACAACCCCGCTCGGAGCGTGCCAACTCCTCGGCAGCGGTGAGGAGTTGGGAGCCGAAGCCCCCCGAGCGCAGCCCCGCGTCGATCCACAGGAGGTCCACGTGCAGCCAGCTCGCCCAGGTGCGCCCCACCAGGCCCCCCGCGAGCAGCCCCGCCTCGTTCAACCCCCAGACATGGAGCGGCACTTCCTTCTCCGACGGCGTCCCGCGCAGCGCGCGCAGCACCGGAGACCGCTCGGTGTTGGTGTCCCGCAGCCGCCGGTGCAGCTGTGCCCGCCGGGTCTTGTCCACTTCTGTCTCGATACGAAACATGGAACTCACCCTAAACATTCGGGCACGCCACGTAGCCGTACGGGTTCAATCAGTTCTGCAAAGTGCCTTCCGCTGACAGCTCACGGCCCTACGCTGATGCACAACACCGGTGGGGGCCGGTGTTGATCAGGGGGCGAGACAGTCGGGTACGTCGCCCGGGGTGGGGTAGTACTCAGTGCACGGCGGCGGCCGTGCGACTGCGGTGAACCCGGCTCCGGGCGCCGTACCCGTACCGGTCCGTCCCCCGACCCTGGGGGTGTCACTTGGTACGTATCCGAGTTCTGGTGGTGGACGACCACCGCATCTTCGCGGAGTCGCTCGCCGCGGCCCTGGCCGCGGAGCCCGACGTGGACGTCGCCGCGGCCGGCAGCGGTCCCGCGGCGCTGCGCTGCCTGGAGCGGGGTGCGGCCGAGGGCCGCAGATTCGATGTGATGCTCGTCGACGCGGACCTGGGCACATCGGCGACGGTCCCGGTGGCCCGCGCGGTGCCCGACGGCGGCGCCGAGGGCCTGGTGGACGGGATCTCCCTGGTCGCGGGCGTGCGTTCGGGCCAGCCCGCGGTGCGCACCGTCGTACTCGCCGAGAAGGACGACCCGCGCCGGGCCGCCCTCGCCCTGCAGGCCGGCGCCTGTGGCTGGGTCGCCAAGGACTGCTCCCTGCAACGGCTGCTCGCCGTGATCCGGGGCGTCCTGCGCGACGAGACGCATCTGCCGCCCGCGCTGCTCACGGGCGTCCTGCGCGAGCTGACCGCCGCCCGCAAGCACCGCACCGAGTCCGAGCGGCTCGTCGAGTCGCTCACCCCGCGCGAGCGCGAGGTGCTGCGCTGCATGGTGGCCGGGCTCGGCCGCAAGGCGGTCGCCGAGCGCCTGTTCCTGTCCCCGCACACGGTGCGCACCCACATGCAGAACGTGCTCGGCAAGCTGGGCGTGCACTCCACGCTCGCGGCCGTCGCACTGGCCCGCCGGGCGGGCGTCGGCCCGGTCGACCTAGCCGGGGATGTTGTCGAACGGGGCGGTCAACTGGCGTAGCAGGCCCGCCAGTTCGCCCCGCTGGGCGCGGCTGAGCTCGCCGAGGATGGCCCGCTCCTGCTCCAGGAGTCCGGCGAGCGCCTGGTCGGCCCGGTCGCGCCCCTCGGGCGTGAGCCGCACCAGGACCCCGCGCCGGTCGCTGGGGTCGGGCAGCCGCTCCACCAGGCCCTTCTTGGCGAGCCGGTCGATCCGGTTGGTCATCGTGCCCGAGGTGACAAGCGTCTGCGTCAGAAGCTGCCCGGGCGAGAGCTGGTAGGGGGCGCCCGCCCGCCGCAGCGACGTCAGCACGTCGAACTCCCAGGGCTCCAGGCTGTGCTCGGCGAACGCGAGCCTACGAGCCCGGTCGAGATGGCGCGCCAGCCTGCTGACCCGGCTGAGCACCTCGAGTGGTTCCACGTCGAGGTCCGGGCGCTCTCGGCGCCATGCTGCGACCAGTCGGTCGACCTCGTCCTCCATGGCGATCAGTGTAGAGGGTCTGTCGACGTGAAGTCTCTTGACGTCAAGATATATATCGAGCCACCATTGGGCATGGAGGGGCCGGGACCCTGTTCCGCTTCGGACGGCCGTACCTGCAAGGGGGCTCGAACATGCATTCCGATTCTTCGACGACCACCACCCGGACCGAGCCACCGGTCTGGGACCCACAGCAGTATCTGCGTCACGCCGGGCACCGCACCCGCCCGTTCCTCGACCTGCTCAGCCGCATTCCGGAACTCCCCGCGACCGGCGGTCTCTCGCCCCGGATCGCCGACCTCGGATGCGGCCCCGGCAACGTCACCGCCCGCCTCGCCGACCGCTGGCCCGACGCCCGCATCACCGGCTTCGACCTTTCACCGCAGATGCTCGCCCAGGCCGACAAGGAGCACGCCGGCACCACCGTGGGCGGCGGCTGGCTCGACTTCCAGGTCGCCGACGCCGCGCACTGGGTGCCCGGCGAACCGTACGACCTGATCGTCTCCAACGCGGCCCTGCAGTGGGTTCCCAACCACCCCGAGTCGTTCCCCGCCTGGATCGACGGCCTGAACCCAGGAGGCACCTTCGCCTTCCAGGTCCCCGGCAATTTCACCTCGCCCAGCCACGCGATCCTCGCCGAACTCTGCGAGTCCCCGCGCTGGCGCCGCCGCCTCGATGATCACGGCCGCCGCTACGTCCATATCCTCGAACCCGCGGACTACCTCACCCGCCTCGCCGATCTCGGCTGCGAGACCGATGTCTGGGAAACCGTCTACTGCCAGTTGCTCACCGGCCAGGATCCCGTCCTCGACTGGGTGAAGGGCACCGCCCTGCGCCCCGTGCTCACGGCCCTCGACGGGGACCAGGAAGCCATTGACGCCCTGCTCACCGAATACCGCGACCGGCTCCGCGAGGCCTACCCGCCGGGCCCGCACGGCACGGTCTTCCCGTTCCGCCGCATCTTCGCCGTGGCCAGGAAGAAGTAGAGGGAAGTAGAGGGAAGAAGTGGAAGAAGGCAGGAGAAACCAGCCCATGCTCGCCGCTGTCGACCATGTACAGCTCGCCGCCCCGCCGGGCAGCGAGCCGCAGTTGAGGACGTACTACGAAGTCATACTCGGCATGACCGAACTCCCCAAGCCCCCGGTACTGGCGGCCCGGGGCGGCTGCTGGTTCCAGTACGGGCCGGTCCAGCTCCACCTGGGCATCGAGGAGGACTTCCGCCCCGCGAAGAAGGCCCACCCCGGGCTCCGCGTCACCTCGATCGAGGCGTACGCGCGCCGCCTTGAGGAACACGGCGCGAAGGTCGTCTGGGACGACAACCTGCCGGGCCACAAACGCTTCTACTCCGAGGACCCGGTGGGCAACCGCCTGGAATTCCTGGAGCCGGCCCCGGTCGCCGGTTGAACGCACAGTGCCCCGCCCCCTCCTCGCGGAAGGGACGGGGCACTCCTGTGCGTGAACTGCCTTGCGCACACGGCGCGTTGGGCCTAGTAGATGCCGTTGTACGTGTTCCAGCCGCCGCCCAGGCTCACGCGCTCCTTGAAGGCACCCGTGCCGTTGGCGTCGTAGCGCCAGGCGGTACCCGAACCGTCGACGCCGATCAGGTCGGCGCGGCCGTCACCGGTCATGTCGCCCGGGGTGGCCAGCTTGTTGTAGCCGTTCCAGCCGCCGCCGAGGTCGATGCGGTTGCCGAAGCCGGGCGTCGACTTGCCCGGGTACATGAACAGGTGGCCGTTGCCGTCACGGGCCAGCAGGTCCGCGATGCCGTCGCCGTTGACGTCACCGGCGCCGAAGAGCTTGTTGAACCCGTTCCAGCCGGCGCCGAGGTCGACCGGGTTGTAGAACCCGGTCGCCTGGCCGTTGCCCGGGTAGAGGTACATGTGCCCGTTGTTGCCGCGCGCGAGCAGGTCGCCGTTGCCCTCACCGGTGAGGTCACCGACCCCGGCGAGCCCGTTGAACGCGTCCCAGCCGGCGCCGAGGTCGTGACCCTCGACGAACAGGTGGCCGCCGCCCACCTCCAGCAGCGTGCCCCAGCGGCTGTCGGCGCGGAGCGAGGAGGTGAAGGTGACGTTGGCCCCGGCCCAGCCGCCGACGTCGCTGATCAGCCTGCGGTCGGCCAGGGTGCCGTTGCCCAGCGCGTAGTAGTAGTAGAGCGAGCCCTGGGTGTCGAGGCCGAGCAGGTCGCCCTTGCCGAAGGCCGCGTTGCCGCCGGCATTGGCCAGGACGGAGCCGTTCCAACCGGTGGCGTTCATGGCGCCCCGCGGGCCCAGACCGCCCTGGAGGTCGACGCCGTAGTACCAGAGCGCCCCCGCGAGGTCGCGCCCCACGACGTAGCTGCCGGCTGCGTCGTCCATCACGAGGAGCTGGTTGTAGACGTTCCAGCCCGTGCCGATCTTGACGCGGTCCTTCAGCGGGGTCGCGGCGCTGCCCGAACCCGCATAGAAGAACAGGTCGCCGCCGGGCGTGCGGGCGACGATGTCGGCGATGCCGTCGTTGTTCATGTCGAGGCTGCCGACGATCTGGTCGTAGATTCCCCAGCCGCTGCCGACCTTGACCCGGTCCCCGAAGGGGCTGCCGGTGAGCGAGCCGGTGCCGGGGTACAGGTACAGGTCGCCGGAGGGCGTACGGGCCAGCAGGTCGGCCTTGCCGTCACCGGTGAGATCGCCGGGCACGATCAGCTTGTTGTACGCGTTCCAGCCGGTGCTGGACCACGACAGTGAGCCGCCGTAGACAGAGAGGCTGTCCTGCTGGTTCTGGTCCTTGACCGGCGTGGCGTACAGGCCCGAGTACAGGGCCAGCGTGCCGGTCGGCGACACGACGAACAGCTCGGGGTTCCCGTCGCCGTCGATGTCGCCGGGCTCGATCAGGTCCTTGGCCGGGGCGTAGCCGCTGGAGACCTCCGGGTTGTGGGTGATCTTCCAGGGCTCCAGGTAGACCTTGCCGTTCGGCTCCTGGTACAGCAGATCGCTGTTCCCGTCCTTGTCCAGGTCGAACCGGGGCTTCCGCGGGACGGCAGCGGCCGTGGCGCCGTACGGCGTCTTGCGCTGGGGCCGGGTCGCGGAGGGCTCGGCGGTCTGCGGCTTCGCCGGCTTCGCCGCGACATGCGGACCCGCCGGGTTGGTGTCGGCCGAGGCCGGGCCGGCGAGCAGCATGCCCGCCGACAGGACGATGGCGGTGCAGGCCGCGAGGCGGCTCGCGCGCTTGGTGCGCACAGAGGACAAAATTCCCCCCATGGGAATAAAGCGGGTAGATCCGGGGGGAATGGAATCGCTGCGTATTCGTCGTCGCATGGGCGCGCGGAAAAGGGCGCGGCACGCACGCCGTGGCGGCACAACGGGCAGCCACGGGTGATTGCACGCGAGGAATGGCGAAAATCCCCCCCGGGATTGTGCGTGAAGACTACAGCGGATTCTTGTGCAGTTGAAGTGAAAATTGTGGCCGATGTTGTCCGCTGTTGCCCGGAGGGAGTCCGGGGGGAGTGGGTATCAGTTTTTGCGGTGCCCTATCAGGCGCGGTTTCGGTTCAAGACCGTCCAAACCGTGCCAGGCCAGATTCACCAGATGCGCCGCGACTTCCGCCTTCTTGGGCTTGCGCACGTCCAGCCACCACTGCCCGGTGAGCGCCACCATGCCGACCAGCGCCTGTGCGTACAGCGGCGCCAGTTTCGCGTCGAAACCGCGGGCTTTGAACTCCAGGCCCAGAATGTCCTCGACCTGGGTGGCGATGTCGGAGATCAGTGAGGCGAAGGTTCCGGTCGACTGGGCGACGGGGGAGTCGCGCACCAGAATGCGGAATCCGTCCGTATACGTCTCGATGTAGTCGAGCAGCGCGAATGCGGCCTGTTCGAGGAGTTCCCGCGGGTGGCCCGCTGTGAGCGCGCCCGTCACCATGTCGAGCAGTGAGCGCATTTCCCGGTCCACGACGACCGCGTACAGGCCTTCCTTGCCGCCGAAGTGCTCGTACACCACCGGCTTGGAGACGCCCGCCTTCGCCGCGATCTCCTCGACCGAGGTGCCCTCGAAGCCCTTCTCCGCGAAGAGCGTGCGACCGATGTCCAGCAGTTGCTCCCGGCGCTCGGCGCCGGTCATCCGAGTCCGGCGGGTGCGCCGGGGCTTCTCGGCGGAGCCTGCGGCCCCGGCCGAGCGGGAAGAACCAGAGGTGCTGGTGGTACGGGTGGTGCTGGAGTCGGTCGCCACGTCGTCCATCATGCCGCCTCGGCGGCCTTCTCCTTGCGCCGGGAGGGGCCGTCCCCGTTCCGCTTGGAGTCGATACGGGCCGCGCTCGGCCAGCGCACGTCGTAGGCGAGACCCACCTGCTCGCACCAGCGGATGATCCGGGCACTGGAGTCGAGCTGCCCCCGCATCACCCCGTGCCGGGCCGACGTCGGGTCCGCGTGGTGCAGGTTGTGCCACGACTCGCCGCACGACAGAACGGCCAGCCACCACACGTTGCCGCTGCGGTCACGCGACTTGAACGGCCGCTTGCCGACCGCGTGGCAGATCGAGTTGATCGACCACGTCACATGGTGAAGCAGCGCGACCCGCACAAGGGAGCCCCAGAAGAACGCCGTGAACGCGCCCCACCACGACATCGTCACCAGACCGCCCACCAGCGGCGGAATCATGAGGGACAGGATCGTCCAGTAGACGAAGTCGCGCGAGATGCGGCGGATCGCCGGGTCGGCGAGCAGATCCGGTGCGTACTTCTCCTGCGAGGTCTGCTCCTCGTCGAACATCCAGGCGATGTGGGCCCACCACAGGCCCTTCATCAGCGCGGGCAGCGTCTCGCCGAACCGCCACGGCGAATGCGGGTCGCCCTCCGCGTCCGAGAACTTGTGGTGCCTGCGGTGGTCGGCCACCCAGCGCACCAGCGGCCCCTCGACGGCCATCGAGCCCGCCACCGCGAGCGCGATCCGCAGCGGCCGCTTCGCCTTGAACGAGCCGTGCGTGAAATAGCGGTGGAAACCGATCGTGACGCCGTGGCAGCCCAGGTAATACATGAACACGAGGAGGCCGATGTCGAGCCAGCTGACCCCCCACCCCCAGGCGAGCGGCACCGCCACGAGGAGCGCCACGAAGGGCACGGTGATGAAGAGCAGCAGAGCGATCTGCTCGATCGAGCGTTTGCTCTCGCCGCCCAGCGTCGCGGACGGCAACGGAGGTTCGTCAGGTGACTTGAGCAGATCGGGACTGGTGGTCATGGGGAGTACCCCCGGCAGGGTGAGGAATTCGAGAGGGATCGCCTGGCTACGGTTGCGTAACCTACGGCAACGTAAGTATGGCAGTGCCGTGGCCCGGGACAAGAGCCCGTGGACGGCGGGGCGGAATGGGACACCTATCCTGGGTGTCGTCGGACAGCGCGGTCCGCAAGCCTCCAGAACCCTCCAGACGTGCTCAAACACTGCAAGGAGCCGCACCTGTGAGCAGTGCCGACCAGACTCCCGCCGCCAGCCACGAGCTGCGCGCCGACATCCGCCGACTGGGTGACCTCCTGGGCGAGACCCTCGTCCGACAGGAGGGACCCGAGCTCCTGGAGCTCGTCGAGCGGGTCCGCGCGCTGACCCGGAGCGACGGCGAGGCCGCCGCCGAACTCCTCGGCGGCACCGAAGTCGAGACCGCCGCCAAGCTGGTGCGCGCGTTCTCCACCTATTTCCACCTCGCGAACGTGACCGAGCAGGTCCACCGCGGCCGTGAGCTGCGCGCCCACCGCGCCGCCGAGGGCAGCCTCCTCGCCCGCACCGCCGACATGCTCAAGGACGGCGACCCCGAGCACGTCCGCGAAAGCGTCAAGAACCTCAACGTGCGGCCGGTCTTCACCGCCCACCCCACCGAGGCCGCCCGCCGCTCCGTCCTCAACAAGCTGCGCCGCATCGCCGAGCTCCTGGAAACCCCGGTCATCGACTCCGACCGGCGCCGCCACGACCTGCGCCTGGCCGAGAACATCGACCTGATCTGGCAGACCGACGAGCTCCGCGTCGTACGCCCCGAACCGGCCGACGAGGCCCGCAACGCCATCTACTACCTCGACGAGCTGCACGCCGGCGCCGTCGGGGACGTACTGGAGGACCTCGCGGCCGAGCTGGAACGGGTCGGCGTCGAGCTGCCCCCCGGCACCCGCCCGCTCACCTTCGGCACCTGGATCGGCGGCGACCGCGACGGCAACCCCAACGTGACCCCCAAGGTCACCTGGGACGTGCTGATCCTCCAGCACGAGCACGGCATCAACGACGCGCTCGAAATGATCGACTTCCTGCGCGGGCTGCTCTCCAACTCCATCCGGTACGCCGGAGCCACCGAAGAGCTGCTCTCCTCGCTCCAGGCCGACCTCGAAGCACTCCCCGAGATCAGCCCCCGCTACAAGCGCCTCAACGCCGAGGAGCCCTACCGGCTCAAGGCCACCGCGATCCGCCAGAAGCTCGTCCACACCAAGGACCGGCTCGCCAAGGGCACCCCGCACCAGCCGGGCCGCGACTACCTCGGCACCGCCGACCTCATCGCCGACCTCACCCTCATCCAGACCTCCCTGCGCGAACACCGCGGCGCCCTGTTCGCCGACGGCCGCATGGACCGTACGATCCGCACGCTGTCCGCGTTCGGCCTCCAGCTCGCCACGATGGACGTACGCGAACACGCGGACGCCCACCACCACGCGCTCGGCCAGCTCTTCGACCGGCTCGGCGAGGAGTCCTGGCGCTACGCCGACATGCCGCGCGACTACCGGCAGAAGCTCCTCGCCAAGGAGCTGAGGTCCCGGCGCCCGCTCGCCCCCACCCCGGCCCCGCTGGACGCGGCGGGCCAGAAGACCCTCGGCGTCTTCGGGACGATCAAGGAAGCCTTCGAGCGGTTCGGGCCCGAGGTCATCGAGTCGTACATCATCTCGATGTGCCAGGGCGCCGACGACGTGTTCGCCGCCGCCGTCCTCGCCCGCGAGGCCGGCCTCATCGACCTGCACGGCGGCTGGGCCAAGATCGGCATCGTGCCGCTCCTGGAGACCACGGACGAACTGCGTGCCGCCGACGTCATCCTCGACGAAATGCTGGCCGACCCCTCCTACCGGCGCCTCGTCTCGCTGCGCGGCGACGTCCAGGAGGTCATGCTCGGCTACTCGGACTCCTCCAAGTTCGGCGGCATCACCACCTCCCAGTGGGAGATCCACCGCGCCCAGCGCCGGCTGCGCGACGTCGCGCACCGGTACGGCGTACGGCTCCGGCTCTTCCACGGCCGCGGCGGCACCGTCGGCCGCGGCGGCGGCCCCTCGCACGACGCCATCCTCGCCCAGCCCTGGGGCACCCTGGAGGGCGAGATCAAGGTGACCGAGCAGGGTGAGGTCATCTCCGACAAGTACCTGATTCCATCGCTGGCCAGGGAGAACCTGGAGCTGACCGTCGCGGCCACGCTCCAGGCGTCCGCCCTGCACACCGCGCCCCGCCAGTCCGACGAGGCGCTCGCCCGCTGGGACGCGGCCATGGACACGGTGTCGGACGCGGCCCACTCCGCCTACCGGCGGCTCGTGGAGGACCCGGACCTGCCGGCCTACTTCTTCGCCTCCACCCCCGTCGACCAGCTCGCCGAACTCCACCTCGGCTCGCGGCCCTCGCGCCGCCCCGACTCGGGTGCGGGCCTCGACGGTCTTCGCGCGATCCCGTGGGTCTTCGGCTGGACCCAGTCCCGGCAGATCGTGCCCGGCTGGTACGGCGTCGGCTCGGGCCTCAAGGCGCTGCGCGAGGCCGGGCTCGACACGGTGCTCGACGAGATGAGCGAGCAGTGGCACTTCTTCCGCAACTTCCTCTCCAACGTGGAGATGACGCTGGCGAAGACGGACCTCCGGATCGCCCGGCACTACGTCGACACGCTCGTGCCGGACGAGCTGAAGCACGTGTTCGCGACGATCGAGGCGGAGCATGAGCTGACCGTGCGGGAGGTCCTGCGGATCACCGGGGGCGATGAACTCCTCGGCGCCAACCCGGTGTTGCAGCAGACCTTCGCGATCCGGGACGCGTATCTGGACCCGATCTCGTATCTCCAGGTCTCGCTCCTGGCCCGCCAGCGGGCTGCCGCGGAGCGGGGCGAGGCCCCGGATCCCCTGCTGTCCCGTGCCCTTCTCCTCACGGTGAACGGAGTAGCAGCGGGCCTGCGCAACACGGGCTGACTTTCCCCACCCCGCCCCTTCCCGAGACCCTCCGGGGGTTGGGAAGGGGCGGCGGTCGTTCCTGGGGCTCCGCCCCAGACCCCGTTCGCGCCTGAAGGGCGCTCGTCCTCAATCGCCGGACGGGCTGAAATGCTCCGGTGCGGGCCAGGGTTGGTGTTGCTAGGGGCGCGGGACCGCGACATTGTGCGGCTCCGCCGCGTGGGCGCGACTGGGCATGCTGGGTGCCCTACAGGGGCGCGGGGAACTGCGCGACCAGCCACCGCGTGCCCGCGCGCGACATCCGGCCCACTAAGGGGCGCGGGGAACTGCGCGAGCGGGGTCGGGGGCAGCGCCCCCGGAAATTACAGGGCGATGAATGCCGCCGCCATCGTCGCCGCGCCCAGCACCCCCGTCACCCACGCCGTACGCGGCATCCGCACACCCCCACCGATCACCAGCGCCGCCAGCAGCAGCGCCCCCGCCAGGGGGAGCCAGGCGTACAGGAGGCCCGCCGTCCCGCTGCGTACCGCCTGCGTCGTGCCCGGTTTCACCACCACCGGTATCCGGGCGCCCCGACGGACCGCCACCGACTCGGCGATCGTCATGCCGGGGTGCGCCGACGAGCCCGCCGAGGGTCGGTACGGGCCGGTGCACACGTCGTCCGCGCACTTCGTCACCGTCAGCGTGCCGTGGTCACGGCCCTTCGCCAGGACCACGTGCTGGGCGGTGCCCCACGACGACCAGAACCCGGCGACCACGAGCAGCGCGGCGACCAGGGCCATCGCGGCCCGTCGCACGTACAGCAGGAACGTACGGCTCCGTTTCGTCATGGGGCGCGATCCTGGCGGTTTGGCTGCGCTCGGTCAACCTCTGCCCAACAAACAGGGCTGCTCTGCCACGCCTTGTCAGGAGTTGTACGTCGACTGAGCTCGTTCCAGGCCCTCGATCACCAGCGCCTCGGCCGCGTCCGCCGCCCGGTCCACGAAGTAACCCAGCTCCTTGCGCTCCGTCGAGGAGAAGTCCTTCAGGACGAAGTCCGCCACCTGCATCCGCCCCGGCGGCCGACCGATCCCGAACCGCACCCGGTGATAGTCCGCGCCCAGCGACTTCGTGATCGACTTCAGGCCGTTGTGCCCGTTGTCCCCACCGCCCAGCTTCAGCCGCAGCACCCCGTAGTCGATGTCCAACTCGTCATGAATCGCAACGATGTTGGCCACCGGCACCTTGTAGAAGTCGCGCAGCGCCGTCACCGGGCCACCCGAAAGGTTCATGTACGACAGCGGCTTGGCGAGCACCACCCGACGGTTCAGCGGACCCGGCGGACCGATCCGCCCCTCCACGACCTGCGCCCGCGCCTTGTGCGCCTTGAACCTGCCACCCATCCGCTCCGCCAGCAGATCGACGGTCATGAAACCGACGTTGTGCCGGTTCGCGGCGTACTCCGGACCCGGATTGCCCAGGCCCACGATCAGCCAGGGTGCGTTCGCGTCGGTCGTCATGGGGGCTGCGTCTCCTCACGTACGGACAAAAAGATGTGGACGAAACATACGGACAAAGAAAAACGGGGCGGCGGGCCATTGTGGCCCGCCGCCCCGTCGGAGTCCGTGCCCGGCACGGATCTCAGGCAGAGCGTGCGGCTCAGGCCTCGGCGCCCTCGGCCTCGGTCTCGGCAGCCGGCTCCTCGGCCTGCGCGGCCAGGATCTGGATGACGACGGCGTCGGGGTCGGTGGCCAGGGTCGTACCGGCCGGCAGCTTGATGTCCTTGGCGTGGATGGCCGCGCCGGCCTCAAGGCCCTCGATGGAGACCGAGACGGAGGTCGGGATGTGGGTGGCCTCGGCCTCGACGGAGATCGTGTTCAGCACGTTCTCGACCAGGAAGCTGCCCGGGGCCAGGTCGCCCTCGGTCTCGACCGCGATCTCGACCGTGACCTTCTCGCCCTTCTTGACGAGCAGCAGGTCGACGTGGACCAGGAAGCCCTTGATGGCGTCACGCTGGACGGCCTTCGGGATCGCGAGCTCGGTCTTGCCGTCGATGTCCAGGGACAGCAGGACGTTCGGCGTACGCAGCGCGAGCAGCAGGTCGTGGCCCGGCAGGGTCACGTGGACCGGCTCGGTGCCGTGACCGTAGATGACACCGGGAACCTTGTTCTCACGGCGGATGCTGCGGGCGGCGCCCTTGCCGAAGCTGGTACGGACGTCGGCGGCGAGCTTGACCTCGGACATGTGCACTCCTCGTAGAAGGTGAACCAAAAATTGGCGGTCACCCGGCCACGACTGGCCTGCTACGAAGAGCGCGTCGATAACGGACCGCCGTACCTCAGGTACGGCCTCCCTCGCCGAGCAACTTCCCCAGACTACCCGGCCACCCCCCACCCGCCCAATTGGATCAGTCGCCGAGGGCCGGGTATCGGATCCAGCTTCATAGGCATTCACCTATTCTTGCTGTTCATGGACCTGCTGCTGCACCTCAGGTACTTCCGCACCGTCGCCGAAGAACAGCACTTCGGCCGCGCCGCCGAACGCCTGCGCGTCGCCCAGCCCTCCCTCTCCCAGCGCATCCAGCGCCTCGAACGCGAACTCGGCGTCCGCCTCCTCGACCGCGGCCGCACCGGCGCCACCCTCACCCCCGCGGGCCGCCTCGTCCTCACCGAAGCCGACACCCTCCTCGACGCCGCCGACCGCCTGCGCACCCTCGTCGGCCGCGTCCAAGGCGGCGCCGCCGGCACCCTGCGCGCCGCCGTCCCGCCCCAACTCGGCGGCGCCACCGTCGCCGCCCTCCTCACCGCCTACCGCGAACGCAGCCCCGGCGGCGAACTCGACCTCCGCGAACTCAACACCGCCGACCAGACCGCCGAACTCACCGCAGGCACCCTCGACGCCGGCATCGTCCGCCACCCCTGCCCCACAACCGGCCTCGGCTTCGGCCCCCAACTCCACCAGCCACTCGGCGCCCTCCTCGCCGACCAGGACCCCCTCGCCACCCACACCGAGATCGACATACGCGAACTCGACGGCCGCGAACTCGTCCTCTTCCCCCGCGCCACCGCCCCCGCCCTCCACGACGAAACCCTCACCGCCTGCGCCCGCCACGGCTGCACCCCCAGCGCCGTCCGCGAAGTCGCCGGCATCGAATTCACCCGCGCCCTCATCCTGTCCGGCACCCACGTCGTCGCCCTGCTGCCCCGCCCCGCCCCCGAACCCGGCACCACCTGGCGCCCCCTGCACGCCAACCCCCTCACCTGGCGCACCTCCACCGCCTGGCCCGCCGGACGCGACGGCCCCGCCGTCCGCCTCTTCACCCAAGCCGCCCACGACGTCCTGCGCGACACCGCCGGCCTCACCCCCACCGCAACCCAGCGGCGCCTCTACCCCCGCCCCGCATCGGAGTTCCCGCTGTGAACACCCCCGTACGCAGCCGCATCACCGCCGCCTTCACCGACGCCGGCATCACCGGATCCCTCTGCGCCACCGACATCGACACCGGCGCCCACATCACCCTGAACGCCGACACCCCCGTCTCCACCGCCAGCGTCCACAAGCTGTGCCTCGTCGCCACCCTCTACCGCGAAGCCGCCGCCGGACGCATCGACCCCACCACCCCCCTCGACATCCCCGCAGGCAACCGCGCCCCCGGACCCACCGGCCTCGCCGTCATGCGCGACGCCGCCCGCCTCTCCCTGCGCGACCTCGCCTCCCTCGCCATCGCCGTCAGCGACAACGCCGCCGCCGACCTCCTCTGGGACCACCTCGGCCTCGACACCGTCAACGCCACCATGCACACCCTCGGACTGGCCCGCACCATCGCCGTCCACAACCAGGCCGGCCTCTACGCCACGATGGTCACCGACACCGGCCGCAGCGGCCCCGCAGCCCTCGTCGACCCCGCCGCCGTCGCCCGCCTCACCGTCCTCGACCCCACCCGCACCAACCGCTCCACCCCACGAGAAATCTGCGCCCTGCTCACCGCCATCTGGCGCGACGAAGTCTGCGAAGGACCCTGGGGCGACGAACTCCGCGCCATCCTCGGCACCCAGGCCTGGAGCCACCGCCTCGCCTCCGGCTTCCCCTTCGACGACGTACGCGTCAGCGGCAAAACCGGCACCCTGCCCACGCTGCGCCACGAAGCCGGCGTCGTCGAATACCCCGACGGCGGGCGCTACGCCGTCGCCGTCTTCACCCGCGCCGCCTCCACCGCGGCCACCCTGCCCGCCGCCGACGCCGCCATCGGACGCGCCGCCCGAACCGCCGTCGACGCGCTGCGGGCCCGTACATGAGCCTTCGAGAGCCCGGGCATGAAGAATCCGGACATGAAGAATCCGGGCATGAAGAAAGGGCCGCATCCGAACACCGGACGCGGCCCCAACTCCCAACAACTACAAGCTAGTTCTCCTCGAAGAGACTCGTCACCGAGCCGTCCTCGAAGACCTCGCGCACCGCGCGGGCGATCGACGGAGCGATCGAAAGCACCGTGATCTTGTCGAGCTCCAGATCCGACGGATCCGGCAGCGTGTTCGTGAACACGAACTCGCTCACCTTCGAGTTCTTCAGACGGTCCGCGGCCGGACCCGACAGGATGCCGTGCGTCGCCGTCACGATCACGTCCTCCGCACCGTGCGCGAACAGCGCATCGGCAGCGGCGCAGATCGTGCCACCCGTGTCGATCATGTCGTCGACCAGGACACAGACCCGGCCCTTGACGTCACCGACGACCTCGTGGACGGTCACCGTGTTCGCGACGTCCTTGTCACGGCGCTTGTGCACGATGGCCAGCGGCGCGTCCAGACGGTCGCACCAGCGGTCCGCGACACGCACGCGTCCGGCGTCCGGCGAAACAATCGTCAGCTTCGAGCGGTCGACCTTCGCACCCACGTAGTCCGCCAGAACCGGCAGCGCGGTCAGATGGTCCACCGGACCGTCGAAGAAGCCCTGGATCTGGTCCGTGTGCAGGTCGACCGTGAGGATGCGGTCCGCACCCGCGGTCTTCAGCAGATCGGCCACCAGACGCGCCGAGATCGGCTCACGGCCCTTGTGCTTCTTGTCCTGACGGGCATAGCCGTAGGACGGCACGATCACCGTGATGGAGCGCGCCGACGCACGCTTCAGCGCGTCGATCATGATCAACTGCTCCATGATCCACTTATTGATCGGAGCCGTGTGGCTCTGGATCAGGAAGCAGTCCGCACCACGCGCCGACTCCTGGAAACGAACGTAGATCTCACCGTTCGCGAAGTCGAAGGCCTTCGTCGGCACGAGGCCCACACCCAACTGGTGCGCAACCTCCTCGGCCAGCTCGGGGTGGGCGCGGCCGGAGAAGAGCATCAGCTTCTTCTCGCCGGTCGTCTTGATCCCGGTCACAGCACAGTCTCCTCAGACGTGTTCGATGCTGCTGCACCCGCGCGGTCCCTTTCGCGGCGAGCCAGCCGAATATGTGCACCTATCACGGTACGCCGTGAAAGACGCACCCGAATCCGGTCAGTTCTCCCCGCCCGACCGCTCGGCCGCAGCCTGAGCAGCCTGCGCGGCAGCACTTCCCGGACGCTTACGCTCCACCCAACCCTCGATATTCCGCTGCTGGCCACGGGCGACAGCCAACGAACCCGGCGGCACATCCTTCGTGATCACCGAACCCGCAGCGGTGTAAGCACCGTCCCCCACTGTGACAGGAGCAACAAACATGTTGTCCGAACCCGTCTTGCAGTGCGAGCCGATCGTCGTGTGGTGCTTGGCCTCACCGTCGTAATTCACAAACACACTGGCCGCGCCGATGTTCGTGAACTCACCGATCGTCGCGTCCCCCACATACGACAGATGCGGAACCTTCGTCCCCTCACCGATCGTCGCGTTCTTCGTCTCGACATACGTACCGATCTTGGCCTTCACACCAAGCCGCGTACCCGGCCGCAAATACGCGTACGGACCGACCGTCGCACCCTCACCCACCTCGGAGTCGTACGACACCGCGTTGTCGACCCGCGCGCCCCTGCCCACGACCGTGTTCGTCAGACGCGAATTGGGACCCACCTCGGACCCGGACGAAAGATGCGTCGTACCGAGCAGCTGAGTACCGGGAAGCACCACGGCATCCTGCTCAAAAGTCACCTGAACATCGACGAACGTCGACGCCGGATCCACCACCGTCACACCCGCGAGCATCGCCCGCTCCAGCAACCGGTCATTCAACAAACGACGCGCCTCGGCCAACTGCACCCGATTGTTGATCCCCAGAATCTCCCGGAAATCCCCCGCCAACGACGCACCGACCCGATGCCCCGCCTCACGCAGAATCCCCAGCACATCAGTCAGATACTCCTCACCCTGACTGTTGTCCGTCCGCACCTTGCCCAACGCATCCGCCAACAACGCGCCATCGAACGCGAACACACCCGAATTGATCTCACGAATCGCGCGCTGCGCCTCGGTCGCGTCCTTGTGCTCGACGATCGCGGTCACCGCACCCGAGACGTTGTCCCGCACGATGCGGCCGTAACCCGTCGAGTCGGCGACCTCGGCCGTCAGCACGGTGACGGCGTTGCCGTCCGCCTCGTGCGCACGGGTCAGCTCCGCCAGCGTCGCGCCGGTCAGCAGCGGGGTGTCGCCGCACACCACGACGACCGTGCCCTCGATGGTCTGGCCCAGCTCCTCCAGCGCCATCCGGACGGCGTGCCCGGTGCCGTTCTGCTCGTACTGGATCGCGGTGCGCACGTCGGCGTCGATCGCGCCGAGGTGGGCGGACACCTGCTCACGGGCGTGGCCCACGACCACGACGAGGTGCTGGGGCTCCAGCTCACGAGCGGCCGCCACGACATGGCCGACGAGCGAGCGCCCGCAGATCTCGTGCAGAACCTTGGGAGTGGCCGACTTCATGCGGGTGCCCTCACCCGCGGCGAGGACGACGACGGCGGCCGGGCGGGTTGCGCTCACGGAGGTGCCCTTCGGCTTCGGGGGGTGGACACCCGAAGGATACCGGGGGGTTTCGCAGATGAAATCGGGGTGGGGGCGGGGGAAAACGCGGCGGGTCCTGACTGGTGCAGTCAGGACCCGAACTTTTGAGCTCCCAGGGAAGGAATCGAACCCTCATTCAATGGACCAAAACCATTTGTCCTGCCATTAGACGACCTGGGATGGTCTGCGCCCTATGTCCGTTTCTGCTCACTGGTCGAGAGGGCGCCCCCTACTATGCCGTACCAGGCGCCTTCCATGCGACGGTACAGATCGACGCTATCCCGGACATAGATCGCGAGGCAGCCCCGGTATGCCTCCCCGGTGTTCTTCCGGCGCGTCTTCGGGTTGTGCCGCTTGAGGACCGGCTTGTTGAAGCTTGCCGGGCCGAGGCCCGTCAGTTCTGCCCAGAATCGCGTGGCTTCCTCCATGTCGGCCGACTCGTGGATGTTGACGCAGAGGCGCAGCCGCTCTGGTGCGACACCCTGAAGTGCCAGCCACTTCAGGTAGAGCCTGATCACGTTCGGGTCGCTGTTGATGAACTTCAGGGACTCCCGGCGATCCCAGGGCTTGTCCTTGGCGCCCTCGGCCCAGTACAGGGCCACGCCGACGAGGTACAGCTCGCGGTTGGACAGCTCCCCGATGTCGCCCGCGGAATCCTGCTTCGTCCGCTGCCGCTCCTCCTCCCGGCGCTGAAGCGTCGCCTCCCACCCTCGTCTGGCGATGGCCGACGCCTCCTCCGGGGTTCGCGTGCGGTCCGGCTTCGGGAGGTCTCGTACCCACAGGGATATCGAGCTCTTCGAGCAGCCGAGCTCGACCTGGATCTGGTCGTACGTCATGCCCTGCGAGCGAAGCTCTCGCGCGCGGTCGCGGAGGTCGTCCTTGGCGTTGGGGCGCTTGGTCCACTCGGGGGCGGGTTCGCCGTTGAGGAGGCGGTTCAGGAGGTCGTTGTTGTCGACGAACAGGCGGTCGCGGATCTGGCGGCGGCTGAGGCCTTCTCGGCGCAGGGCGACCGCCTGCTGGCGCAGGCCCTCGAAGTCGGCGTATTTGCCGGGTGTGGTGGATGTCATATGGACACGTTCGTCCGGCATGCGGACGCCCGCTCGAATATGCGGGCAGTTCACTACATCGTGGGATTAACACTGGTTTGCGGCGTGTTCGTGGGGATTTCATGCTGCGTACGCCGCCGGAAAAACGTTCGCGCCCGCCCGTAGTCTGGGAGCTATGACCGCAACGGGGGCTTACCAGGAAGCCACGGGGTTGACCTCCCGTGGCTGGTGGTGGTGGGAACGCAGGCGCAGCGCGGTGCTGGATGTGCTGCTCGGGGTGATCTCCGCGCTGGAGTGTGCGCTGGAGGGTGTGAGTTTCGCGGGGGCCTCGGGGCTGCCCGTGCCGGCCGGGGTGTTGCTCGGCCTTGTCGCGGGGGCGTCGTTGGTGCTGCGGCGGCGGTGGCCGATCGCCGTGGTGCTGGTGTCGATCGCGGTGACGCCGGCCAGCATGGGCTTCGTGCTGAGCGTGGTGGGTCTTTACACGCTGGCCGCGTCGGATGTGCCGCGTCGGATCACGGCGGCGCTGGCGGGGATGTCGGTGGCGGGGACGTTCATCGTGACGTTCGTGCGAATGCATCAGAGCGTGGCGCGGGGTGATTACGACCCGGGGCTCTGGTACGTGCCGTTGGTGTCGGTGGTGATGTCGCTCGGGATCACGGGTCCGCCGTTGCTGTACGGGCTGTACATAGGGGCGCGGCGGCGGTTGATGGAGTCGTTGCGGGAGCGGGCGGATTCGCTGGAGCGGGAGTTGTCGCTGCTCGCGGACCGGGCCGAGGAGCGGGCGGAGTGGGCGCGTACGGAGGAGCGGACGCGGATCGCCCGGGAGATGCATGACGTGGTGGCGCACCGGGTGTCGTTGATGGTGGTGCACGCTGCGGCGTTGCAGGCGGTGGCGCGCAAGGATCCGGAGAAGGCGGTCAAGAACGCGGCGCTGGTCGGTGACATGGGCCGGCAGGCGTTGACGGAGTTGCGGGAGATGCTCGGGGTTTTGCGGGCGGCGGATCAGCAGCGGGCGGCGGTGCGGGTGGATCCGGTGCCGTTGGCGGCTGTGGGGGTGGCGGCTGCTGCCGCTGCGGCTGTCGTGGAGGAGGGGCCGTGTCTGGCGGACGTCGAGGCGTTGGTGGGTCAGTCCCGGGAGGCCGGGATGGTGGTGGAGCTGATGGTGCAGGGGGAGGCGCGGGGGTATGACGCGCTGGTGGAGCAGACGGCGTACCGGGTGATCCAGGAGGCGCTGACCAATGTGCACAAGCATGCGGCGGGCGCGAAGGTGATGGTGCGTCTGGCGCGGCGGGAGGCCGAGGTGGCGATGCAGGTGGAGAACGGTCCTGCGGACGGTGTCACGGCGG
Organism: Streptomyces sp. NPDC001415; assembly: GCF_053597395.1. Taxonomy (NCBI): domain Bacteria; kingdom Bacillati; phylum Actinomycetota; class Actinomycetes; order Kitasatosporales; family Streptomycetaceae; genus Streptomyces; species Streptomyces sp. NPDC001415. The sequence goes on along the minus strand of NZ_JBSFIE010000011.1, from coordinate 147,997 downwards.
ATGCGGGGTTGCCGTCCGGCGGCAATGGTCTGGTGGGGATGCGGGAGCGGGTGACGGCGCTGGGCGGGGTGTTCGTGTCGGGGGCGACGGACGCGGGTGGGTTCCGGGTGTCGGCGGTGCTGCCGGACCGGGCTCCGGTGGTGTCGTAGCGTCCCTGGGGCTCCGCCCCAGACCCTGGATTCCCCCACCCCGCCCCTTCCCGCTGTGACATTCTGCGGCTCCGCCGCGTGGCCGCCGGGGGTGGAATGCAAAGACCCCTGGGGCTCCGCCCCAGACCCCGTTCGCGCCTGAAGGGCGCTCGTCCTCAATTGCCGGACGGGCTGAAGATGCCAGCATCAACCCTGCTAGGGGCGCGGGGAGCTGCGCGACCAGCCACGTAGGGCCCGCGGTCGAAGGCGGGTTTGAGGGGCGCGGGGAACTGCGCGAGTGCCGTGCACGGCCCGGTACCGGCCAAGGCCGGGGTCCGAGTCAGCCCGACGTCAGGCGGATCGGCTGGGTGCCGGTGATCAGGGTGTTCAGGGCGGCGTCGATGTCGGGGCCGAGGTACCAGTCGCCGGTGTGGTCGAGGGAGTAGACGCGGCCTTCGGTGTCGATGGCGAGTACGGCTTGTTGGTCGCCTTCTTCGCCGAGGGGGGCGATGTCGGTTTCGAGGGCGCGGCCGAGGTCGGCGAGGGTGCGGGCGAGGTGGAGGCCGGCCAGGGGGTCGAAGTGCAGGGCGGCGGGGGCGTTGCGGCGGCCGGGGCCCGGTGCGGTGAGGCTGAGGCCGCCGAATTCGGCCCAGGCTTCGACGGCGGCGGGGAAGACGGTGTGGCGGTGTCCGGCGGGCGAGGTGTGGCCGCGCAGGACGTCGGCCCAGGCTTCGGCCTGGCGGATGTCCCAGCGGCCGGGCTGCCAGCCGGCGGTGCGCAGGGCGGCGTCGACGGGGACGGGGAAGCGGGTGGTGGAGATGTCCGGCATCGGCCGCGGCCTTTCCGTGAGGTTTTGGTGTGGGGTTTGCTCAGGGTTCGACGCTGCGGACGCCGAAGTGGTCGAGCAGGGCGGTGCAGGATCGGCAGGGGGGTGCGTAGCTGCCGTGGAGGGGGTCGCCGTCCTCGCGGATGCGGCGGGCGGTGAGTTTGGCGTGTTTGAGGGCGCGGCGGGCCTCGCCGTGGGTGAGGGGTTTGCGCTGGGCGCGTTTGGAGCGTCCTGTTTCGACGGCGGTCAGGTGTCGGGAGAGCAGGATCGCTTCGGGGCAGCGGCCGGTGAAGCGTTCGCGCTGGCTGCTGGTGAGGGTGTCGAGGTAGTCCTGTACGAGGGTGTGCAGGATCGGTGGCTGTTCGCCTTTGCCCGCGGTGCAGGTGAGGGTTTCGCCGCGTACGGAGAGGGCGGCGGCGATGGCGGGGAGGATGCCGTCGCGGCGGTGGCGGAGTAAGGGTGCGGCGGTGGTGGCCGTGGCGCTCCACCCCAGGCGTGGGTCGCCCGGCCCCTGGCGTGGGTCGCCCGGTGTCCCTTTTATCGCGCTTGTTGCTGATGTTTCGCCTGGTGCGGTGTGCATGGTGCTGTGTTCCTCCCACTGGCCGCGGCTTCAGCCGCACGTGTCAGCGCCCCCGAGTTGCGGGGACAGCCTGCCAAATGTGCGTACTGGTACGGAAGCTGGGGCGTGATAAGCCGCGCGTCGCGCGCGCAGGGTGATACGGGCGTGACGGTTGGTGAGCGGAATGCGGGGCCGGGGCCCGGTATTGCCTCACCGCATAGTCTGGTCCTCACCAGCCAGACGCAGAGCACGCAGCAGGGGGCAACCGCCATGACGACAGGTCGGCTCGGGCAGCATGCCGCGCCACCGAACGCGGCCTATGCCGGGCAGGTCGTGCACTTTCCGGATCCGGTCCGGGCCTCCCGGCATCCCAGAGGGGTGCGGGTGGATGAGAACGGCTTCCCGGTTTTCTCGGCGTACGCCCGTGCGGCGGCGGAGATCGCGGAGCCGCCCGAGGGTTTCGGGGTGGACGAGCTCCGGCTGACCGACTACGTGTCGGCGAACGCGGCGATGGCCGCGGCGGGCCATGAGCTGTGGGACACGATCGCGCCTGTGGCGACGCCGCACGGCTGGACGTGGCACCACGTGCCGGGCGGTCGGCGGCTCGAACTGGTGCCGGTCGAGGTGAAGGCGCTGCTGCGTCACTACGGCGGTCTGGCGACGGCGCAGGTCGAGCACGACAAGCGGGGCACGCGCCCGTTGCAGGAGACGCGGCCCGCGCACTTCGGTCTGCCGAAGGGTTCGGTGTCGGTGACGGAGTCCCAACTCCTGGGTGTGGAGGAGGACTTGGGGTACCGGCTGCCGGGTGCCTACCGGTCGTTCCTGAAGGCGGCGGGGGGTTGTGCCCCGGTGGGTGCGGCGCTCGACGCCGAGCTGGGGCTGCTGGTGGACCAGCCGTTCTTCACGGTGCGTGAGGAGGCCGCGGTCAATGATCTCGTGTACATCAACAAGTGTCTGCGGGATCACCTCACCAAGGACTATCTGGGTGTCGCGTTCGTCCAGGGCGGGATTCTCGCGGTGAAGGTGCGGGGTTCCGGGGTCGGTTCGGTGTGGTTCTGCGCGTACGACGACGCACGGGACCGGGACGGGCTGAGCGTGCATGAGCGGGTGGAGCAGTTGCTGCTGCCCTGTGGGGACGATTTCGACGCGTTCCTGGCGCGGCTCGCGGGCAATCCGCCGGAGTTGGAGACCGTGGCGAATCTGATGGTGGACGGCGGCTTCGCGCGCGCTGTCGAGACGACCTCGGTAGGGGAGTGAGCCGGCCGATGGTGACTTTCGCTCAGGCGCAGGAGCGCGCGGAAGAGTGGATCAACGGCGATGTGCCCGCGTATCAGCACCGTGAGGTGCGGGTGCGGGAGTTCGAGCTGGGTTTCGTGGTGTGGGCCGAGGACCGCGAGGACGGGCCGTCGGGCGGTGGCGGCGCGCAGCGCCTGGTGATCGCCCGGGACAGCGGAGAGGCCTCGCTGTGGCCGGCGCTGCCGGTGGGTGAGGTGATCCGCCGGTACGAGGAGGAGTACGGGGTGCCCGAGGACGCGCCGCCCGCGCCGGAGCCTCCGGCGCGGATCGATCTGAACCAGACGTCGTTCCTGCTGAGTCCACCGGAGTGGCTCCAGGAGGCGGCGGACAAGCTGGGGATTCCGGACCGGCGCGGTGAGGGTTCCGCTTCGGGTTCCGGTGCGTCGCAGGGTGCCGGTGCCGGTATGGGTGCGGGTGCGGGTGCCTCCGCTCCCGCTCCTGCTGCCCCCGCTCCCGCCGCCCCCGGGCCTTCCGCGCCCGCGTGGCCGACGCCCGCTGCCGCCTCTCAGGGCTCGCAGGGCTCTCAGGGGGGGCCGGCCTCCGGGACTCCGGCCGGGGGTACGCCCTGGGCGGGGACGGACACCAACGCGGGGTCGGACGACGGTTCGGTGCCGCTGCCCGCGACGGTGTTCGCGCCTTCGCTGTCCGGTACGGACGGTGAGGACGCGGCGCCGCCGAGGGTGCTGCCCGAGGCGAAGACCGCGCTGATGGCGGGGGGCAGTCAGCTTCCGCCGACGGCGCTTGCGCCCGCGCTCGACCCGCAGGCCGCGCCGCCGCCGGGGTCGACCCCGCCGCCGGTCGCGCCCGCTCCGGTCGCTCCCGTCCCGCAGACGAGTCCCGCGCCTTCGGGTGCCGGGGACATCGCGGATGCCGCCACCAGCAAGGCGGTTGGTCCGCCGCCGGGTGCGCGGGCCGCGCGGGGCGGGGTGTCGGCGACTCCGCCGCCGCCCGGTGCGCCGGGTACCCCGGGTGCCCGTCCGGGTGTGCCGGTGGCTCCGCCCGCGCCGGGTTCGACTCCGCCGCCGGGTGCTCCGGCGGGCGGTTACCTGCCGACGCAGCTGGTCTCGCACCTCGGTCCTGAGGGGGCGCAGCCGCCCGGCCCGCCGACGCCGCCGCCCGCGCAGGGCGGTGTGCACCAGGCGGCCACGATGTTCGCGGACCCGAGCCAGATGGGCCCCGGCGGCCAGGGCGGCCCGGGTGCTCCGATGCCTCCGGGCCCGCCCGGAGCCCCGGGTGCGCCCGGCGCTCCTGGTGCTCCGATGCCGCCCGGTCCTCCCGGCGCGCCCGGCACCCCGCCCGGCGGGGTGCACCATGCCGCGACGATGCTGGCCGACCCGAGCCAGATGGGCCCCGGCGGTCCGGGGGCTCCGGTGCCTCCCGGTCCTCCTGGTGCGCCCGGTGCTCCGATGCCTCCGGGCCCGCCCGGAGCCCCGGGTGCGCCCATGCCGCCCGGGCCTCCCGGTGGCCCGCAGCCGCCTGCCGCTCCCGGTGCGCCCGGCGCTCCCGGTGGCGGTGTGCACCAGGCGGCGACGATGCTGGCGAGCCCCGCGCAGATGGGTCCCGGTGGCCCGGGGGCTCCGATGCCGCCCGGTCCGCCCGGCATGCCGCCGGGTGGTCCCGTGCCGCAGGCGCCGCCCGCGTACGGCTATCCCCAGCAGCCCCCGGCGGGGCTGCCGACGGTGGGTCCGGGTTATCAGGCGGTGCTGCGCTATCGCGCGCCCGACGGTTCCGAGCAGCAGCTCATCCGCCGTTCGGCGCCGGGCATTCCGCACCCGGAGTGGCAGATCTTCCACGAGCTGCGGGCGATGAACGTGCCCGCCGACCATGTCCTGGAGCTGCACACGGAGCTGGAGTCGTGCGAGCTTCCGGGTGGTTACTGCGCGCGGATGATCCGTGAGCAGTGGCCGCAGGTGCGGATCACGCATGTCGCCCCGTACGGCAAGGATCACGGCTCGCGTCGTCAGGGTGTGCAGCATCTGCTCACCCATCAGGGCGAGTTGGCGCAGGTCGCGGACGGTCCGGCCAGGCCGCAGCCGGTGCGGGCGCCGATCCCGGCGGTGCAGCCGGTGCCGCCGCTGCCGCCGGAGGGTGTGGCGCACGAGCTGGCGGGCGCGTTCGGGCCGCAGGGCGTCTTCCGCTTCGACCAGCGGGCGGTGTCGCGTCAGGGTGTGCCGGAGGTCGTGGCGGTCACGCTGGTGTGGGCGGGTCTGCCGGTGGACTTCGGGCCGTTCTTCTGGGCGCAGGCCGCGCCCGGGCAGCCGGTGCCGACGCTGGCCGAGCTGGCTCAGCAGCGCGGTGTGCAGCCGGCCGCGGACGCGGGTTCGTACCTGGTGATGGGCTCGGACTTCGGGCGGGCGATCTGTGTCCAGTACGGGACCGCGAACATTGTGGCGGTACCGGTGGAGGCGGGGCCCGGCGGGCAGTCGGTGCCGCCGCAGTTCGTGAACTCGGGGCTGCCGGAGTTCGTACGCTCCCTCGCGCTGCTCGGTCGGATGTGGCGGCTGCGGTTCGGGCTCAACCCCGAACAGGCGGGCCGCTGGACGGTCGACTTCCAGGCGCAGCTCGCGGCGCTTGACCCGGCGGCGCTCGCGTCGCCGGAGAGCTGGTGGTCGGTGCTGCTTGAGCAGATGTGGGACGGGCTGCTCTGACCGCTGCTTTCTGCCGCTCCGAGGCGCTCACCGTGCGGGTCGCGGTGGGCGCCTCTGGCGTGTGCCACCTGGGGCATTCCGGCTTCCGGCGTACGGTGACACATCCTTGAGCGTGCGATGTGGGCGGAGTGTCGCGTTATGGCCACTTCGCTCTGATCGGTCAGGATTCGATCGGTCAGGATGAGCGCCGGGCAGCCAGAAAGGGCACGCCGGGTCGCGCGTGGGTGCCAAGGAGAGGCTTCAGGATGAGCGCAGCATCGATGTCACCGCCGCCGCCACCGTCGGCGCCGCCGTTCGGCTACGGCCGGGGCCGCGGCTACCGCCCCGATCAGGTCGACCGCACGGTGGCCGAGATCTCGAAGGAGCGGGACACGGCCTGGGAGCGGGCGGCCCGGCTGACCGTGCTGGCCAAGGAGATGGGCGCCAAGGCGGCCGTCCTCGGCGAGCGGGCCGCGGGCCTGGCCCCGCAGACGTACGAGGGGCTCAGCAGGCGCGCCGGGATGCTGTTCACGCTGACGGTCGAGGAGGCGGAGGCGCTGCGGGCCGGGGCCGAGGAGGCGGCGGCCGAGGAGGCGCGCGCCGCCGAGGAGGCGGGCCGGGCGCTGAAGGACGCGGCGCGGGCGCACAGTGAGGAGGTGCTCGCGGCCGCCGAGACGTGGGTGCGGGAGAGGCTGCTCGCGGCCGGTACCGAGGCGGACGAGATGCGGGTCGCGGCCCGCGCGGAGGCCGAGGAGCAGCGCGGGGAGGCGGCCGGGGCGCTCGATGAGATGCGCCGGAGCTGCGAGGTGTACCTGGCGGGGCAGGAACAGGAGCAGTCCGCGGCGCTGGAGGCCCAGGAGTGTGAACTGGCGGCGCGCGAGGCCGAGTTGGAGGCCCGCTTCGCGGAGCTGACGGCGGTCGCCGAGGCGGGTCTTGAGGAGGCGCGGCGCGTGTTCGCCGAGGCCGAGGAGGGTGCGCGCAGCGGCCAGGAGGAGGCCGAGGCGCGCGCGGCCGAGCTGGTGGCCGGGGCGCGGGCCGCCGAGGCGCGTATCGAGGCGGACACGGAGCGGGTGCTGCGCGAGCACGCCGGATCCCGCGAGGAGATGCAGGCGCACATGGCGCACGTACGCAACAGCCTGGCGGCGTTGACGGGCCGGGCCCCCGACGAAGAGGAGGACTGATCCGTCAACTCCCCTTCCTTCTAGGGGTGTTGGTCCTTGCTGTGCTCGGCCAGTACGGGGAAGCGGCGCGGGGCCAGGAGGAGCAGGACCAGCAGGGACAGGACGGCGGCGATCGCGGCGCCGATGTAGACGTGGCCGACCGCGCTCGCCACCGCCCGGCGCAGGTAGTCGGCGGCGTCGGCGGTCAGGGACGCCGGGTGTTGCAGGGCGTGCGATACGGAGTCGAGGTCGCCGGGCAGGCCCGGCACGGGGGCGTGGGCCAGGCGGGCGGCGAGGGTGGCGTTGGCGATGGCGCCGAACAGGGCCGCGCCGACCGACTGGCCGACCTGGCGGCAGAACAGTACGGAAGCGGTCGTGGTGCCGCGCTCGGCCCAGCCCACCGTCGACTGGACGCCGACGATCAGCGGGAGTTGGAACAGGCCGAGCGCGCCGCCGAGCAGCAGCATGAGCAGTGCGGGCTGCCAGGCCTGGCCGGGGAAGGGCAGCAGCGGGAAGGCGGCCAGGATCAGCGCGGCGAGGGCGATGCCGGTGATGGCGCTGTTGCGGAAGCCGATGCGGGTGTAGACGCGACTGGAGAACGCGGCGGACAGGGGCCAGCTCAGCGTCATCGCGGACAGGACGAACCCGGCGGCGGTGGGGTTGAGGCCGAGGACGGACTGGGCGTAGGTGGGCAGGAACACGGTCGGGGCGACCATGAGCAGGCCGAGCCCGCCGAGCGCCAGGTTGACCGCGGCGATGGTGCGCCGGCGCCACACCCAGCCGGGTATGACGGGTTCGGCGGCCCGGCGCTCCACGTACACGGTGACCGCGGCGAGTGCGGCGCTGCCCGCGAGCAGGGCGAGTGAGGGTGCCGAGAGCCAGGGCCAGGCGACGCCGCCCTGGACGAGCGCGGTGAGCAGCAGGGCGCCGGTGGCGAAGACGCACAGCGCGCCCGCCCAGTCGATGCGCGGCCGGATGGCGGGCTTCGGCCGGGCGGGTTCGGTGAAGTGCCGGGTGACCAGATAGAGGGCGATGGCGCCGACGGGCACGTTGATGAGGAAGATCCAGCGCCAGTCGGCGTACGTGGCGAGGAGGCCGCCAAGCGCCGGTCCGGCGACCGCGGAGACCGCCCAGACCGTGGACAACTTGGCCTGGATCTTGGGGCGTTCCTTCAGTGGGTACAGGTCGGCGGCGATCGTCTGGACGGTGCCCTGGAGGGCGCCGCCGCCCAGGCCCTGCACGATGCGGAAGGCGATGAGGGCGGCCATGTTCCAGGCGAACGCGCAGAGCACGGAGCCGGCGAGGAAGACGATGACGCCGGCGATGAGGACGGGTTTGCGGCCGAAGGTGTCGGAGAGCTTGCCGTAGACGGGCAGGGTGACGGTCACGGCGAGCAGGTAGCCGGAGAACAGCCAGGAGAAGACGGCGAATCCGCCGAGGTCGCCGACGATCTGGGGGACGGCGGTCGACACGATGGTGCCGTCGAGGGCGGCCAGGGCCATGCCCATCATGAGGGCCGCGACGACCGGGCCGCGCCCGCGCGCGGGAGCCGCCTGCGGTGTCGCGCCGGGTATCGCCGCTTCGGTGCCGGGTGCTTCGTCGGAGACGCTCACCGAGATCCCTTCACTGTGCATGCATCTGGGGGACTCACCTTCTCACCCGGGCCTGGAGTCGCGGCAGGGGTGGAGACATCCCCGAGACGTACTGGTCCCACGGGTGGAGACCCCTAGGGGGCGGTCCCTACTTGGGGGCAGGGGGTGTTCGTCCCGGCGGAGGAGGTGGCGGCATCCCTTCGGTCCTTACCGTGGTCTTACGTCGAGGCGCGCGGCCGGGGGTGGGGAAAGCCCCACCTCAAGACTGCGCCTGGCACCAGGGCGCGAAGGTCCGCGGTGCCGGACACTCAAACTCGCATGTCGGCGACTGGCCGAAATTGACCTAGGAGAATTACCGTGACAACGGCTGTGACCATTCCCAGGCACGGGGGCACTGGAGGGCGTACGGCGGTCGCGGCCCGGGCGCGGCAGGTCGTGAAGGCGTACGGATCGGGTGAGACCCGGGTGGTGGCCCTCGACCATGTCGATGTCGACATAGCCCGCGGCCAGTTCACCGCGATCATGGGCCCTTCCGGTTCCGGCAAGTCCACGCTGATGCACTGCCTGGCGGGGCTCGACACGGTGACCGGCGGGCAGATCTACCTGGACGAGACCGAGATCACCGGGCTCAAGGACAAGAAGCTGACCCAGCTGCGCCGGGACCGGATCGGGTTCATCTTCCAGGCGTTCAACCTGCTGCCGACGCTGAACGCGCTGGAGAACATCACGCTGCCGATGGACATCGCGGGCCGCAAGCCGGACGCGAAGTGGCTGGACCGCGTGGTGGAGACGGTGGGTCTGGCGGGGCGGCTGGGGCACCGGCCGACCCAGCTCTCCGGCGGCCAGCAGCAACGCGTCGCCGTGGCACGGGCGTTGGCGGCGCAGCCGGAGATCATCTTCGGTGACGAGCCGACCGGAAACCTGGACTCCCGGGCGGGCGCCGAAGTGCTCGGCTTCCTGCGCCAGTCCGTCGACGAGCTGGGGCAGACCATCGTGATGGTCACCCACGACCCGGTGGCCGCCTCCTACGCGGACCGGGTGCTCTACCTCGCCGACGGCCGCATCGTGGACGAGATGTTCCGCCCGACCGCGGACGCCGTCCTCGACCGGATGAAGGACTTCGACGCGCGGGGGCGTACGTCATGAGCGTGCTCAAGACCTCGCTGCGCAACTTCCTCGCGCACAAGGGGCGGATGGCGCTCTCGGCCGTTGCGGTCCTGCTGTCGGTGGCGTTCGTGTGCGGCACGCTCGTCTTCACCGACACCATGAACACCACCTTCGACAAGCTGTTCGCGGCGACCTCCTCCGACGTCACCGTCAGCCCCAAGCCGGCCGGCGACGACCAGGGCGCCCGCTCCCGGACGGGCAAGCCCGACGCGCTGCCCGCCTCGCTCGTCCAGCGGGTCGAGAAGGCGCCCGGCGTGGGCAGGACCGAGGGCGGCGTCAGCAGCTCCCAGGTCACGGTCGTCAACGCCAAGAACGAGAACATGGGCTCCTCCACCGGCGCCCCGACCATCGCCGGCAACTGGACCGACAACGACCTCAAGGCGATGGAGATCACCTCCGGGCACGCCCCGCGCGGGCCGACCGAGATGATGGTCGACGCCGACACCGCCGACAAGCACCACCTCAAGATCGGCGACTCGCTGCGCACCATCGCCGTCACCGGCGACTTCACCGCCAAGATCACCGGCATCGCCACCTTCAAGGTGACCAACCCGGGCGCGGCCATCGTCTACTTCGACACCGCGACCGCCCAGAAGGAACTCCTGGGCGCCACCGGCCAGTTCACCCACATCAACGTCACCGCCGCGAGCGGGGTGAGCGACACCCAGCTCAAGCAGAACGTGGCGGCCGCGCTCGGCGCGGGCCCGTACAAGCTCCAGACCGCGAAGGAGTCCGCGGACGCGAGCCGGGACAGCGTCGGCTCGTTCCTCGACGTGATGAAGTACGCGATGCTCGGCTTCGCCGGGATCGCCTTCCTCGTCGGCATCTTCCTCATCATCAACACGTTCTCGATGCTGGTCGCCCAGCGCACCCGCGAGATCGGCCTGATGCGCGCGATCGGCTCCAGCCGCAAGCAGGTCAACCGCTCGGTGCTCCTGGAGGCGCTGCTGCTCGGCGTGTTCGGCTCAATTCTCGGGGTGGGCGCGGGAGTCGGTCTCGCCGTCGGGCTGATGAAGCTGATGGGCTCCATCGGGATGGAGCTGTCCACGGGCGACCTCACCGTCAAGTGGACGACGCCGGTGATCGGCCTGGTCCTCGGCGTCGTGGTCACCGTCGTCGCGGCCTACGTTCCGGCCCGCCGCGCCGGGAAGATCTCGCCCATGGCCGCGCTGCGCGACGCGGGCACCCCGGCCGACGGCAGGGCCGGCGTCATCCGGGCCGTCATCGGCCTGGTCCTGACCGGCGCGGGCACCGCCGCCCTGTTCGCCGCCGCCAACTCCTCGAAGGCGTCGGCCGGTTCGGGCCTGCTCGGCCTCGGTGTCGTCCTCACCCTGATCGGCTTCGTGGTCGTCGGACCGCTCCTCGCGGGCGGCGTGGTGCGGGTGATCAGCGCACTGGTGCTGCGGATGTTCGGCCCGGTCGGCCGGATGGCCGAGCGCAACGCGCTGCGCAACCCCCGGCGTACCGGGGCGACCGGCGCGGCCCTCATGATCGGGCTCGCCCTGGTGGCCTGCCTCTCGGTGGTCGGCTCCTCGATGGTCGCCTCGGCCACCAGCGAGCTCGACAAGTCGGTCGGCGCGGACTTCATCGTCTCCTCCGGCACCGGCCAGCCCATCGTGCCGCAGGCCGCCGACGCTCTGAAGAAGACCCCGGGCATCGAGCACGTCACCAACTACAAGGCGGTGGACGCCAAGCTCACCGCCCCCGACGGCAAGGCCCAGAACGACCAGGTCACCGCCGCCGACCCCACCTATCGGCAGGACCTGCGGCGCAAGACCGTCGACGGCGACCTGGCGGCGGCGTACGGCCCGAACGCCATGTCGCTCGGCGACACCTACGCCAAGGAACACGGCATCAAGGTCGGCGACTCGATGACCGTCGCCTTCAAGGGCGGCAGCACCGCCAAGCTGAAGGTCGCGGCGATCACCTCGGACGACACCAACGTCGACAAGGGCGCGATGTACACCAACATCACGACCGTCGCGACGTACCTGCCGGCCGACAAGATGCCCAAGAACATGCTGATGTTCGCCAAGGCCGAGGACGGCAAGGCGAAGGACGCCTACGCCTCCCTCAAGGAATCGCTGAAGGCGTATCCCCAGTACAAGGTGCAGAACCAGGCCGACTTCAAGCAGGACCTGAAGGACCAGATCGGCCAGCTCCTGAACATCGTGTACGGCCTGCTCGCCCTCGCGATCATCGTGGCGGTGCTCGGCGTGGTGAACACGCTGGCCCTGTCGGTGGTCGAGCGGACCCGGGAGATCGGCCTGATGCGGGCGATCGGCCTCTCGCGCCGCCAGCTGCGCCGGATGATCCGCCTGGAGTCGGTGGTGATCGCCCTGTTCGGCGCGCTGCTCGGCCTCGGGCTCGGCATGGGCTGGGGCACGACCGCCCAGAAACTGCTCGCCCTGGAGGGCATGGGCGTCCTGGACATCCCCTGGCCGACCATCCTCACGGTGTTCGTCGCTTCCGCCTTCGTGGGCCTGTTCGCGGCGCTGATCCCGGCGTTCAGGGCGGGCCGGATGAACGTGCTGAACGCGATCGCGACGGATTAGACGTCCGCCGGTGTGCGGCTCCGGGGGGGGGCAGGGTGCTGCTGGGGCTCCGCCCCAGACCCCGGAGGCCCCACCTCTTCCCGAAACCCGCCGGGGGTTGAAGGACCCTGGGGCTCCGCCCCAGACCCCGTTCGCGCCTTAAGGGCGCTCGTCCTCAAACGCCGGACGGGCTGAAATGCCCCAGTGCTGGCCAGCACCAGTACCGCTAGGGGCGCGGGGAACTGCGCGACCAGCCCCCCCACGGCCAGCAGGCCGAAAGGCGACAGGGGGGCGGGGGCGCAGCCCCAGGGCGGATGGGGATGCGGCGGGCGGCGGGTGTCGGTGGGGCGTCGTACGCTGGAAGCCCCGGCCCGTACGACGTGTCGGGCGGTTCGCGTTGCCCACTCCCCGGGATGGATGCCCTTCATGAGCCTGCACGGTCTGCTGGACGCCGTTGTACGAGACCCCGCGCTCGCCGAAGCGGTGAAGGCCGCCACCGACGGTCACCGGATGCACGTCGACCTGGTCGGCCCCCCCGCCGCCCGCCCCTTCGCGATCGCGGGCCTCGCGCGTGAGGCCGGGCGCCCCGTGCTCGCCGTGACCGCCACGGGGCGGGAGGCCGAGGACCTCGCGGCCGCCCTCCGCTCGATGCTGGCGCCCGACGAAGTCGTCGAGTACCCCTCCTGGGAGACGCTGCCGCACGAACGGCTCTCGCCGCGCAGCGACACCGTGGGGCGCCGCCTCGCCGTGCTGCGCCGCCTCGTCCACCCCAGCAAGGACGACCCCTCCGCCGGACCGGTCAGCGTCGTGGTCGCGCCCATCAGGTCCGTACTCCAGCCGCAGGTCAAGGGGCTCGGGGATCTGGAGCCCGTCGCGCTGCGCACCGGGCAGTCCGCCGACCTCGGCACCGTCGTCGAAGGGCTCGCCGCCGCCGCGTACGCCCGCGTCGAACTCGTTGAGAAGCGGGGCGAGTTCGCGGTGAGGGGCGGCATCCTCGACGTGTTCCCTCCCACCGAGGAACACCCCCTCCGCGTCGAGTTCTGGGGCGACGACGTCGAGGAGATCCGTTACTTCAAGGTCGCCGACCAGCGCTCGCTCGAAGTCGCCGAGCACGGGCTGTGGGCGCCGCCCTGTCGTGAGCTGCTGCTCACCGACGACGTACGCACCCGGGCCGCCGCCCTCGCCGAGGAGCACCCCGAGCTCGGCGAGCTGCTCGGGAAGATCGCCGAGGGGATCGCGGTGGAGGGCATGGAGTCCCTCGCCCCCGTCCTCGTCGACGAGATGGAACTCCTCATCGACGTGCTGCCCAAGGGCTCGATGGCCGTCGTGTGCGACCCGGAGCGGGTGCGGACGCGGGCCGCGGACCTGGTCGCCACCAGCCAGGAGTTCCTCCAGGCGTCCTGGGCGGCGAGCGCGGGCGGCGGCCAGGCGCCCATCGACGTCGACGCCGCCTCCCTGTGGGGCATCGCCGACGTCCGCGACCGGGCGCGCGAGCTCGGCATGATGTGGTGGTCGGTGTCGCCGTTCGCCGCCGACGAGGCGGACCTCGACGAGGAAACCCTCAAGCTCGGCATGCACGCCCCCGAGACGTACCGCGGCGACACCCAGCGGGCGCTCGCCGACACCAAGCAGTGGCTCGCCGACGGCTGGCGCACGGTGTATGTGACGGAGGGCCACGGCCCGGCCTCGCGCACCGTCGAGGTCCTCGGCGGCGAGGGCATCGCGGCCCGACTGGCCGTGGATCTCACCGAGTTGGCGCCGTCCGTCGTGCAGGTGGCCTGCGGCGCCATCGACTACGGCTTCATCGACCCGGCGCTCAAGCTCGCCGTCCTGACCGAGACCGACCTCACCGGCCAGCGCACCGCCACCAAGGACCTGGGCCGCATGCCGGCCCGCCGCCGCAAGACCATCGACCCGCTCACCCTGGAGGTGGGCGACTACATCGTGCACGAGCAGCACGGTGTGGGCCGCTACATCGAGATGGTGCAGCGCACCGTGCAGAACGCGACCCGCGAGTATCTGCTTGTCGAGTACGCGCCGGCCAAGCGCGGCCAGCCCGGCGACCGGCTCTACATCCCCACCGACCAGTTGGAGCAGGTCACCAAGTACGTCGGTGGAGAGGCGCCCACCCTGCACCGGCTCGGCGGCGCCGACTGGACCAAGACCAAGGCGCGCGCCAAGAAGGCCGTCAAGGAGATCGCCGCCGACCTCATCAGGCTGTACAGCGCGCGCATGGCCGCGCCCGGCCACGCCTTCGGCGCGGACACCCCCTGGCAGCGCGAGCTGGAGGACGCGTTCCCGTACGCGGAGACCCCCGACCAGCTGTCCACGATCGCCGAGGTCAAGGAGGACATGGAGAAGACGGTCCCGATGGACCGGCTGATCTGCGGCGACGTCGGCTACGGCAAGACCGAGATCGCGGTACGGGCCGCGTTCAAGGCCGTCCAGGACGGCAAGCAGGTCGCCGTCCTCGTGCCGACCACGCTCCTCGTGCAGCAGCACTTCGGCACCTTCACCGAGCGGTACGCCCAATTCCCCGTCAACGTAAGGGCGTTGAGCCGCTTCCAGTCCGACGCCGAAGCCAAGGCGACGCTCGAAGGGCTGAGGGACGGCTCCGTCGACCTCGTCATCGGCACGCACCGTCTCTTCTCGTCCGAGACCAAGTTCAAGGACCTGGGCCTGGTCATCGTGGACGAGGAGCAGCGCTTCGGCGTCGAGCACAAGGAGCAGCTGAAGAAGCTCCGCGCCAATGTGGATGTGCTGACCATGTCCGCGACACCCATTCCCCGTACGCTCGAAATGGCCGTCACCGGCATTCGCGAGATGTCGACGATCACCACGCCCCCCGAGGAGCGTCACCCCGTCCTCACCTTCGTCGGGCCGTACGAGGAGAAGCAGATCGGCGCCGCCATCCGGCGTGAACTGCTGCGTGAGGGCCAGGTCTTCTACATCCACAACCGGGTCGAGTCCATCGACCGGGCGGCCGCCCGGCTGCGCGAGATCGTGCCCGAGGCGCGCATCCAGACCGCGCACGGGCAGATGGGCGAGAGCCAGCTCGAACAGGTCGTGGTGGACTTCTGGGAGAAGAAGTTCGACGTGCTGGTCTCGACGACGATCGTCGAGTCGGGCATCGACATCTCCAACGCCAACACCCTGATCGTGGAGCGCGGCGACAACTTCGGCCTCTCCCAGCTGCACCAGCTGCGCGGCCGGGTCGGCCGTGGCCGTGAGCGCGGCTACTCCTACTTCCTGTACCCGCCGGAGAAGCCGCTGACCGAGACCGCGCACGAGCGGCTCGCCACCATCGCCCAGCACACCGAGATGGGCGCGGGCATGTACGTGGCGATGAAGGACCTGGAGATCCGAGGGGCCGGAAACCTGCTCGGCGGCGAGCAGTCCGGGCACATCGCGGGTGTCGGCTTCGACCTGTACGTCCGCATGGTGGGCGAGGCCGTCGCCGACTACCGGGCGCAGATGGAGGGCGGCGAGCAGGAGGAGGCGCCCCTCGAAGTCAAGATCGAGCTGCCGGTCGACGCGCACGTCCCGCACGACTACGCGCCGGGCGAGCGGCTGCGCCTGCAGGCCTACCGCGCGATCGCCTCGGCCAACTCCGAGGAGGACATCAAGGCCGTACGCGAGGAGCTCACCGACCGGTACGGCAAGCTGCCCGAGCCGGTCGAGAACCTGCTCCTGGTCGCGGGCCTGCGCATGCTGGCGCGCGCCTGCGGGGTCGGCGAGATCGTCCTCCAGGGCGCCAACATCCGTTTCGCGCCGGTGGAGCTGAGGGAGTCGCAGGAGCTCCGCCTCAAGCGCCTCTACCCCCGTACGGTCATCAAGGCGCCCACCCGGCAGATCCTGGTGCCGCGGCCGACCGCCGGGAAGATCGGCGGGAAGCCGGTCGTGGGGCGGGAGCTGCTCGCGTGGACGGGCGAGTTCCTGACCACGATCCTGGGGTCCTGAGGGGCGGGGAAGGCGGGTGGCGCCGTTCGGCGTCGCCCGCCTTCCCCGTTTTCCGGGCCCGGCGCCCGGTTGGAGCCGGGTGTGCGTCGGGTGCGAGCCGGGTGTGTGCCGGTCCGTGCGGGCCGCGCCCGGGCCCGTACGCCGGTCGTGCCGTGGTGATCAAGGGCGGACGGCTGTCCCTTTCGGGACCATTGGCCCGCGGCCTGCCGGGTAGGACTACCTAGGATTGCGAGGTTCCGCCAACTGCTGCCAGGACGGACCGCCTTGATGCGTATCTCCCGAATTGCCCTGCCCGCGACCGCTCTCGCGGCCTCCCTCGTCCTCGCCGGCTGCGGTGGCGACGGCGCCAAGAAGAGCGGCGACCCCGGACCCAAGGGCGCGGCCGGCTCCGCGCTCGCCGCCGTCGACTCGCTCACCGTCAAGGGGCGGGCGCCGAAGACCGGGTACACCCGTGACGAGTTCGGCAAGGGCTGGACCGACACGGACCACAACGGCTGCCAGACCCGCGAGGACATACTCAAGCGGGACCTGAAGGACGTGAAGTTCAAGGACAAGTGCGACGTGGCGTCCGGGACGCTCGTCCACGACCCGTACACCGGGGAGTCCATCCAGTTCACACGCGGCGCCAGCAAGATCGACATCGATCATGTGGTGGCCCTGTCGGACGCCTGGCAGAAGGGCGCCCAGCAGTGGGACAAGCAGAAGCGGACCGAGTTCGCCAACGACCCGCTCAACCTGATCGCCGTCGACGCGAGCGCGAACCGCCGCAAGAGCGACGGCGACGCGGCGACCTGGCTGCCGCCGTACAAGGCGTACCGCTGCACGTATGTGGCGGACCAGGTGGCCGTGAAGAAGAAGTACGGCGTGTGGCTGACGGATGCCGAGAAGACGGCCATGAAGACGGTCCTGGCGGAGTGCCCCGACCAGAAGCTCCCGGCGGGCTGAGCTGACGGTACGTCAGGCCGCGGCGATGGCGGACCTCGCCGGGGCGACCGCGTGGACCGGCTCGTCGAAGCGCGAGAAGGCGAGGGTGCCGGGGCTGTCGCCGCCCACGGTGACCATCTTCAGGAGGTAGGGCTTGCCGGAGGTCGCCACGTCCATGGTGTAGCTCTCGTCGCCGTCCTTCTCGGTCAGCACGATCGCGGGCCGGCCGTCGACCTTGGTGGCCGCGCCCTTGTCGGCCGCGCTGTCCTCGCCCTGGAAGCCGCCGATGAAGTTGTTCAGGTCGCAGACCGAGGCGAGGTCCTTGCCGTCGGCGGAGGCGGTGTTCGTCTTCGTCCACTTGCTCGTGCCCTGGGGCCGCAGGTAGACGGTCTTGCCGATCTTGATGATGCCGATGGTGTCCTTGCCCTGCGCGATCGTGCCGGTGCAGTCGCCCTTGGAGTCCAGCGAGAGGTCCATCTTGGCGGCGCCCTCCTTGGGGTCGGTGACGTCCGCCTTGAGGTGCAGCGAGGTGGCCTGGCGGGTGACCTTGAGCGAGTTGGTGAGTATCTGGCCGCCGGTCAGATCCGCGTACGGGCCTGTCGAGGCGGCGGCGGCCGGGTTCACGGCGGCGGGCGTCCGGGGGGCGGTCGGGTCCTTGGCGGCCGTACCGGAGCCGGAGCCCGAACAGGCCGTCAGGGTCGTGGTGGCGCAGACGAAGAGAACGGTGGTGGTGGCGATGGTGCGGCGGCGCATGGCGTGAACTCCCCCTGGGGGTGGCGGTGCTGAGCGAAGGCGGGACGGCAGGTGTGGCGGGGCCGGGGCACATCAGAGCAGGTGACTGTGAACCGAGTCAACACGGAATCATGGATTGTGATCGTTCACGGCGTGTATGGAGCGCTGTGGTGATCTTCGGTAGGGTCGGCATCACGCGGACGAGGGGAGCGGACAGGTGCCGGAGCACGCAGCGGAGGTGACCGCGGCCGCCATCGCCCGGCTCGCGGGAGTGGGGCGCGCGGCCGTCAGCAACTGGCGCCGCAGGCATGCCGACTTCCCCAAGCCGGTCGGCGGCACCGAGACCAGTCCGTCCTTCGCGCTCCACGAAGTCGAGCAATGGCTGCGCGCCCAGGGCAAGTTGGCTGAGGTCCCGCTGCGCGAACGCACCTGGCAACAGCTCTCGACCCACCCCGCGGGCGCGGTCACGGCCCTGGTCCACGCGGGCTGCGCCCTCCTCGCCGTACGGGACCGGCCCGCGCAGTGGCGAAAGCTGGCCGAGCTTTCGGACGCGGGGCCGGCCGAGGGGCTGCCGGAGCTGCTCGGTGAGGTGCTGGGGGAGCGGTTCGGGGACGGCGGCCCCGGTCTCGCTGTTCACGGCCGGTTCGGGGAGGATGCCCCCGATCGCAGTGTTCACAGCCGCTCTGTGCGCACCCCCCGCGCCGCCGAGCTCGCCCCCTCCCTGCCGCTGCTGCGCGGGGTCGCCGAGCTCGCCGGCGAGGTCGGGGTCCAGGAAGCCTTCGAGTTTCTGCTCGGACGGCATCTCGATGCCAACCCCCGTCAGTACACGCTCACTCCGCAGGGCCCCGCCGCGCTCATGGCCGCCCTCGTCGGGCCCGTGGCCAGCGTCCTCGATCCGGCCTGCGGCACCGGCACGCTGCTGCGCGCACTGCCGGACGCCGTCGCCCTGCACGGCCAGGACAGCGACCCCGACCTCGCCGCCCTCACCGGGCTCCGGCTCGCCCTCGCCGGTTCCGCCGGCATCCGTACCGCCCCTGCCGACTCGCTGCGCGCGGACGCCTTCGGGCACCTCGCCGCCGACGCCGTGCTGTGCCACCCGCCGTTCAACGAGCGGGCCTGGGGCCACGACGAACTCGCCTACGACCCGCGCTGGGAATACGGCCTACCGGCCCGCACCGAGCCCGAACTCGCTTGGGTGCAGCACGCGTTGGCCCGGTTGCGCGAAGGCGGAACCGCCGTGCTGCTGATGCCGCCCGCCGCCGCCTCGCGCCGCTCCGGGCGCCGGATCCGCGCCGATCTGCTGCGCCGTGGCGCCCTGCGCGCGGTCGTCGCGCTGCCCGCCGGGGCCGCCCCGCCGTACGGCATCCCGCTGCACCTGTGGGTGCTGCGCAGGCCGGGCGCCGCCACCCGGCCCGCGCCCGAGCTGCTCCTCGTCGACACCGCCGGGATCGACGGCGTCGCGGTGGACGGCGGCCGCGACCGGCTGCCCTGGCCCGCCCTGCAGTCCGCGGTGCTCGACGCCTGGGCGCCGTTCGACCGCGACGGCACGGTCGCCGAAAAGCCCGGGGTCAGCCGGTCGGTGCCGGTCATCGAACTCCTCGACGACGATGTCGACCTCGCCCCGGCCCGCCATCTGCCGCCGCCCGCCGCCGAAGGCGGCACCGCCGCGCTCGACGGAGTACGCGAACGCCTCGGCGCAGCCCTGCGCCTGGCGGCGGAGCTGACCCCGCCGCCCGCCGCGCCCGCCTCCGGACAGGGCACCCGCTGGTCGCTCACCACCGTCGGTGAACTCGCCCGGGCGGGCGCGCTGGTGCTGCGCGCGGGCGGCGCGGGCAGCGGACCCGACGGGCCCGCCGTCCTCACCGAGCACGACGTACTGGCCGGCACCGCGCCCTCGGGCACCCTGCCCGAAGGCCCCGCCGAAGACCCGGTGCTGACCCGGCCCGGCGACGTCGTGGTGCCCGTGCTCGGCGGCGGAGCCGTCGCCCGGGTCGTGGACGACACCACCGCGGGCGCCGCCCTCGGCCGCAACCTCCAGCTCCTGCGCCCCGAACCGGCCGCCCTCGACCCGTGGTTCCTCGCCGGGTTCCTGCGCGGCACCGCCAACAACCGCCAGGCCAGCAGCTACGCCACCACCGCCTCCCGGCTCGACGTACGCAGGCTGCACCTGCCCCGGCTGCCGCTCGCCGAACAGCGGCACTACGGCGAGCGGTTCCGGGCCCTGGCCGCCTTCGAGGACGCGCTGCGGCTCGCGGGCCGGCTCGGCGAGCAGCTCGTGCAGGGCTGCCATGACGGACTGACGGACGGTTCCGTCGGGCCCGAGTGAGAGCCTGTGTCTGAACCCCGCCCGGATCAGGCCGGGGCGTCTGGTGCGTGCGATCGCAAGGCGCCGGAGCGTCCTCGATGGGGGTACCCCCTGGTCTTCAAGACCTTGGGGGAGGAGCTACTAGGGCGTTTCGGCAACGCGGCATGGGGGTCCCCCCTGGCCCTTAAGGCCTTGGGGGAGTGCGTGCCAGACGTCACGGGCCCGGGCGGGGTTCAGACACAGGCTCTGAGGGCGGGGCGGCGGGGGCGGTAGCGGGCCGGGGCGATCCGGGAAACCGGGGCCCGGCCGGTCCCGAGTGCAGTCCGGGTGCAGTCCGGGTGCGGTCTCGGGTGTAGTCCCGGATGACGGTTGGATACCGGCCGGGGGATCGCCCGGCCGGTTGTCAGTGCGGGTGTATACGCTCGTATCCCTGACCAGTCCCGGTCCCGAACCAGTCCTCGTACCAGCCAGTCCCCGTACCAGTCTCAGTCTCAGTCCCAGTTCCAGGAGCAGCGATGCACGGCCCCGGCTATGGACCGCCGCAGCCCCGCCCCTCGGGCGCGGGGGCGATCGTGCTGCGCGTGCTGTTCGCGCTGCTGCCGCTGCTCAGCATCGGAATGCTGTCGTGGACCGCGCTGCTGCGGCTCGCGATCGTGACCCGGCGCGGGGCGCACTGGGCGCTGTTCTGGGCCCAACTGGCCGTATTCGTCTTCTTCTTCGCCTTCATCATGGCCGCCCCCGACGACGAGAACGACTGGCGGATGGACGTCGGGATGATCGGCCTGCTCAGCCTCGCC
The DNA here is from genome assembly GCF_053597395.1 of Streptomyces sp. NPDC001415. NCBI lineage: Bacteria > Bacillati > Actinomycetota > Actinomycetes > Kitasatosporales > Streptomycetaceae > Streptomyces > Streptomyces sp. NPDC001415. The sequence continues at coordinate 127,390 of NZ_JBSFIE010000011.1, read as the reverse complement.
GTGGCGAGCACCGCGTACTTCCTGTACGCCGACATCCGCCACGCGGCGCAGCCGCCGTTCGTTGCGCACCCGTTCGGCCAGTACGGGGGGCCCGCCGGTTACGGCCCGCCGCACATACCGGGAACCACGGCCCCGCAGTTCGGCCCGTACGCGAACCCGTACGCCGACACCCCTGTGCCTGCCCCCGCGCCGAGCGCACCCCCGGCCCCCGTACCCCCGCAGTCGCACTTCCCGGCCGCGCCCAGGATCGAGCAGGTCAGGGCCGAGCTCGACGAGCTGTCGCAGTACCTCCGCAAGGGGACCGAGGGCGAGGCCAGGTGACCGAGGGGCGGGTCGTCGCCGGGCGCTACGAGCTGGCGGCGCTCCTCGGCCAGGGCGGCATGGGCCAGGTGTGGACGGCGTACGACCAGCGCCTCGACCGCCGGGTCGCGGTGAAGCTCCTTCGGCCGGACCGGGTCGCGGGAGTCGGATCCGCCGACGAGGTGGACGAGCTGCGCCGCCGTTTCGTGCGCGAGTGCCGGGTGACCGCGCAGGTCGACCACCCCGGGCTCGTCACCGTGCACGACGCGGGCAGCGACGGCGACGACCTGTACCTCGTCATGCAGTACGTCGAGGGTGCCGACCTCGCCGACCACCTCGCCGAGCACGAGCCGTACCCCTGGCCGTGGACGGTGGCCGTCGCCGCCCAGCTGTGCGCGGTGCTCTCGGCGGTGCACGCGGTGCCGATCGTCCACCGCGACCTCAAGCCGCGCAACGTGATGGTGCGGCCGGACGGCACGGTGACCGTGCTCGACCTGGGCGTCGCCTCCGTCCTCGACTCGGACACGACCCGGCTCACCCACACCGGTTCGCCCATCGGCTCGCCCGCCTACATGGCGCCCGAGCAGGCGATGGGCGGCACGGTCGGCCCGTACACCGACCTGTACGCGCTCGGCGTGCTGCTGCACGAACTGCTCAGCGGGGACGTCCCGTTCGCGGGCTCCACCGCGCTCGGCGTCCTGCACCGCCACCTGTACGAGCCGCCCGTCCCGGTGCGCAGCCTGCGCCCCGAGGTGCCCGAGCCCCTGGAAGCGCTCGTCCTGCGCCTCCTGGCCAAGGACCCGCAATCCAGGCCGAGTTGCGCGCAGGAGGTGTACGAGGCGCTGGTGCCGCTCCTTCCGGCGCGGGGCGGTCCGGGCCCCGCGGGGCCGCTCGACCCGACCCGCCCGTTCCTGCGCCCGCACGCACCCTGGCCGGACCGGGCCACGCCCCCCGCGCCCGTGCCGGTCACCCCGCCGGTACCACTCGTACCATCGAGGCCCGATGTCGCGGGCGCGGTCGACGAGGTCAAGCGGCTGCTCGGCGAGGGCCGCATCACCCAGGCCGTCGACATCCTCGGCTCGATCCTGCCCGCCGCGGCGGCCGAGCACGGCGAACATTCGCCGGTCGTACGCATCCTGCGCAAGCAGTACGCGGCGACGCTGATGGACGACGGCCAGTACCGGCGCGCCCTGCCCGAACTGCGCCGACTCGCCGCCGACCGGGCGGCCGAGGCGGGCCCCGCCGATCCGCAGGCCCTCGACTTCCGGCACGACGTGGCCCAGTGCCTGGAGCAACTGGGCGAGGCGGGCCCGGCGCTGGCGGAGTACCGGGCGGTGCTGCCGGGCTTCGAGGCGCGGTACGGGGCCGCCGACCCGTCCCGGGTTTTCGGCATCCGCCATCGGATAGGGCACCTGCTGCTTGCGGTGGGCGACCACGGGGCGGGGCATCAGCAGTTGCAGGCGCTGCTGTGGGATGCGGAGCGTGTTTACGGGGTGCAGCACCCCTACCCCGCCGAACTCCGGCGGGCCCTCGCCCACCAGCGCGAGCTCAGGGGAGGCTGAGCTCCCCACTGCGCGGGGCGGCCTGAACGCGGGCCGGGCTCACGGGCCTGCGGAGTTCCCCGCGCCCCTCAGAGCCTGTGTCTAAACCCCGCCCGGGCCCGTGGCGCCTGGCACGCACGCTCGCCGCGTTGCCGAAACGCCCTAGTAGCTCCTCCCCCAAGGTCTTGAAGACCAGGGGGTACCCCCATCGAGGACCTTCCGGCGCCTTGCGATCGCACGCACCAGACGCCCCGGCCTGATCCGGACGGGGTTTAGACACAGGCTCTTAAACCCGCTTTCGGCCTGCGGGCCGGTGGGTGGCCGGTCGCGCAGTTCCCCGCGCCCCTAGCAGGATTGTCCCTGGCAGCATCGATTCTGGTTGGCACCGGCATCTTTAGCCCGTCCGGCGTTTGAGGACGAGCGCCCTTAAGGCGCGAACGGGGTCTGGGGCGGAGCCCCAGCTACACCCCCCGCCCCCGGAACCGGCGCCGCACCGGCCCCCACACCCCCACCCCCACCAGCGCGAGCAACGCCCCCACCCCCACCGCCGAACCCGACCGCAGCCCCGGCGGGCGGAAGCCGCAGGACACCGAGCGCGCCCCGGTCGGCAGCGGCACGGCGACCAGGCCCAAGTAGTCGCCCGCCGGAGCCGCCCCGGCTCCGTTCACCGCACAGCTCCACCCCGCGATCCGCGGCACCGCGAACACCGCCGTGCCGCTCGCCCCCGCCGGGAGCTCCGCGTGCACCGAGCTCGACGACACCGAGACCGAGGCGGCCCCCGTCGCCCGCAGACGGTCCACCGCCCGCGCCAGCGCCCCCCGGTCCAGACACCCCAGCTCCGCGTGCCGGTCGGTCGGCGTCAGGGTGATGTGGGAGGCGCGGCCAGGGCCCGCCGAGGGGCCGAATGGGATCAGCGGGGCCCGCCGGCTCGGCGCGCCGCCGCGCATTTCGACGAGCGGGCCGTCGCCGAGCCGCGCGGAACCGAAGTGTTCCGGGGCCCAGAGGAAGATGTCGGTCCCGGCGGGGCAGCCCTGTGTGAGGGTGCGGGTCGTGTAGACCCGGGCGCCGAGCAGGAGTTCCTGGTTGCGGAACGGGTTGGCGCCGTACACCGGTTGAGGCCCGGGCGGCCGGAGCGTGACGAGCGGCGGGGTCGCGGCCGCCCGGATCAGGGCCGGGTCGCCGCCCTTCTGCGCGACCCGCACCCGCGCTCCCACCGAGAAGATCGCGTCCGTCACCGGGTTGTCGAGGCTCTGCACCGCCCGCCCCCGCGAGGTCCAGCCGCCGCCGAGCGCGGTCATCGTACGGTTCAGGACTTCCGGGGTGAGGCTGGAGTAGTAGGCGCCGCCCTCGCCGCCGAGGAGCAGCGGGTCGTTGTTGGTGATCTGCCGCTGCCCGGGGTCGGTGCGGTATGCGGGCCAGCCCGAGGCGTCCGATTCCAGCGCGGCGCGCTCCGTGTGCTCGGCGCTCCAGGCGGGATAGCCGTCCATCCGGGCCGCCCGCTGCTGGTCTCCGTACGCCGTCGTCACCCCCGCCTGCGCGATCTGCGCCCCGGCCAGCAGGGCGATGGCGAGGAGGGACGGTCCCCGCCGGCCGCACCGGGCCAGGAGCAGGCCGCCGATCGTGGCCGCCAGGCCCAGGGCGAACAGCGGGTACGTCCAGGCCGAGATCAGCTCGCTGAAGGCCGCGCCCGCCGCGATCAGGGCGAGGACGCCGCCCCCGCCGAGCAGCGCGCGGCGGCCGGGAATCCCGTACGAGAGGGAGATCCAGGCGGCGATCACGAGGATGCCGCACAGCACGAACGTCTGGCGGTAGGGGCTGCCGTTGGGGGTGACGAAGGCGTGCCAGGCCAGATGGGTCGGCTTCCACTGGAAGGAGAGCGCGACGGCGAGCGCGAGGCCGCTCCACGCGTACCGCTCGCGGCGCGGGACCGCGCGGTGGAAGCCGAGGGTGCAGGCGAGCAGGAGCGCGCCGGTGCCGAGGAAGACGGCGGGGGAGGAGAAGGAGTACGTGCCGGGCAGCGTGCGTGCCAGATAGTCCGGCCAGGACACCGGCGCGAACTCCCGCACCCAGCCCGGATGCGCGTGCTTGGTGCCCAGATAGACCGTGAAGAGGATCGGTGCCGAGAGCCCGATGCCGATCGCGACCGAGCGTGCGGCGAGCAGGACCGCCCGTACCCGGCCGCGCCTGTCCGTGTCGCGGTCCACGTACAGAAGGAGGAGCAGGACGAGTCCGGCCCCGATCGTCGCCATGTACGCGGTGTAGAAGTTGGCGGTCCAGGCGAGCGCCACGACCAGCGGGCCGAGGACCGGCCGCCTTCCGGTCCTGGCCCAGTGGCCGACCAGGCACAGGAGCGGGAAGGCGATCAGGCCGTCCAGCCACATCGGGTTGTAGACCGACTCCAGGACCGACCAGCCGCACAGCGCGTACGAGGCGCCGAGCACCCCCGCCACCCAGCGGTGCCGGACAGCCGGGCGCAGTGCGAGAAGGAGCACCGTCATGGCGACGGCGGCGGCCGCCATCTTCAGGACGGTGATCACATACACCGCGAGGTCGATCCGGTCGCGCGGGAAGACCCCGACGAGCAGTGCGAACGGGCTGCTGAGGTACGTACCGAGGTCGGGCAGGAACGAAGTGCCGTACCCGGACTGCCAGTTGAGGAGCAGCCCGCCCTCGGCGCGGCCGTGCAGCAGGTCCCACAGGTGCTCGTGGAAGGGGACGAACTGGTTGCCCAGGTCGTTGATGCTGCGGGTGTGGCGCTGGAGCGGGCCGAGCGGGACGACCCCGGCGACCGCGTCCGCGCCGCACACCGAGATCAGGGTGATCAGTGCGGAGAGGGCGGCGGCCCGGGTGGCCGGGCGGCGGGCGGCCGCGATCCGCACCGGGGCCACCGGTGGGGCGGGGGCGGCTTCGAGGGTCGGCATCGGGGTCCTTTGCTGTGCGCTGCCGTCGAATATGCCCGAGCCTTTGAGGCAACACAGCGGGCCGGGACCTCAGTTCACGCAATGGACGGCGCGGCTTCACCCGGCTTCACCCCCGCGACCGATGGGGGTTGCGAATCGTTGGGCGAATCAGTGGCCCCGGCCACCTCGACTGCCTAACATCGATCATCGCAAGGTCTTAGCAAGGTCCGTCGCCACGCCGCACGTATCTGCTCCGCCGGGAGGCTCCTTTGCACCGCCGCCGTCGCACCGCGCTCTCCGTCTCCGTCGCCCTGCTCGCCGGAGGACCGCTCCTCGCGGCCTGCGGCAGTACGGCCCATCCGGGGGCCGCGGCCGTCGTCGGGGGCCAACGGATCGAGGTGTCCGCACTCCAGGCCGAGGTCAAGGACGTACGGACGGCACAGCAGAAGTCCCCGGAGTCCGCCCGGCTGATCAAGGATTCGGGGCAGCTCGGCAAGGTGAAGCTGAGCAACATGATCTTCGATCGCGTGCTGGGCCGCGCTGCCGAGCAGGCCGGGGTGAGCGTCAGCCGCAAGGAGATCCAGGACGCGCGGGCCGCGATGGTCCAGCAGGCCGGCGGTGAGGACCAGCTGCGTGAGCAGGCCCTCACCAACGGCGGGCTCGCCCCGAACCAGATCGACGCGTACGTCCAGCGGCAGGTCACCGAGCAGAAGCTGGCCGCCGCGCTCGGCGCCCGCACCCAGCAGGACCTGCTGCCCGCCCTGGTCAAGGCGTCCAAGGACCTCGGCGTCGACGTGAACCCCCGCTACGGCAGCTGGAACGCGAGCCAGATCCAGCTCGCCGACTACCAGGCCCCCTGGATCGCCAAGCCCAAGCAGCCCGCGGCCCCGCAGACCGCCCCCGAGGAGCAGCAGGGCGACCCCGGGGACGCCGTCTCGACCGGTTGAGCCAGCGGGTAGGTTCGACGGGTGACTGCTGTTGAAGAACCCGGCCGAATCGTTCTGCTCACCGCGAGCCACCGGGTCGCCCCGGGCCTGCTGTCCTGGCCCGCGTGGCAGACCCTGAGCGCCGCCGACCTCGTGCTGTGCCCCGACGCCGGGCACCCGCAGCTGCCGTATCTGCGCGAGGCCGGCGTGCCGGTGGAGATCTCGGCGCCGGACGCGCAGGAACTCGTCGCGGCCTGCGCCGGGGGCCGGACCGTCGTCGTCCTCCCCTCCGGCGAGGGCGACCGCCGCCTGACGGACGGGCTCGCCCGCCTCGCCGGCTCCGGCCGCGTCCAGATGCCCGACCTGGAACTGCTCCCCGGCTCCTACGACCTGCCGGGCGCCCGCCTGCTCGACCTCGTCCAGGTCATGGACCGCATCCGCCGCGAATGCCCCTGGTCCTCCCAGCAGACCCACAAGGGCCTGGCCAAGTACGCCCTTGAGGAGGCGTACGAGCTGGTCGAGGCGGTGGAGGAGGGCGACCGCGACGAGCTCCGCGAGGAGCTGGGGGACGTGCTCCTTCAGGTCGTCTTCCACGCGCGGATCGCCGAGGAGGACGCGGAGGCTCCCTTCTCGGTGGATGACGTGGCGGGCGGCATCGTCGAGAAGCTGATCCACCGTCACCCGCACGTCTTCGGCTCGGAGACGGCCTCGACGCCGGAGGAGGTCAAGGCGCACTGGCTGCGGATGAAGGCGGTGGAGAAGCAGCGTTCGTCCGTGACGGACGGGGTCCCGCTGGGGCAGCCGGCCCTGGCCCTGGCGGCCAAGCTGTCCGCGCGCGCCCGTACGGCGGGGCTGTCCGTGCCGCTTCCCTCCGGGGAGGGGGTCGGGTATCGGCTCCTCGCGCTGGCGGTGGAGGCGGAGGCGGCGGGGGTCGACCCGGAGGCGGCGCTGCGGGGCGCGGCGCGGGCCTACCGGGAGGCGATCCGCTCGACCGAGGGCTGATTCCCCCACCCCGCCCCTTCCCGCTGTGACACTCTGCGGCTCCGCCGGAGGCTTTCGGGAAGGGGTGGGGAGGGGCCTCCGGGGTCTGGGGCGGAGCCCCAGGAGCGAGCCCCAGGGCCGGGGTGGGGCTCAACCCCGCCGGTCCGCCGGGTTGTGCCAGCGCGGGGCCGGGCGGTTCAAGAGCCATTCCGCCGGGCCGAGCGGGCGGGGACCCGGGCCCGCCGAAGGGACCGCGTCGCTGAAGACACGGCCCACGTCCACCCCCAGCCCCACCAGAACCCCGCGGACCTCGGTCATGAACCCCGGCGGCCCCGCCAGATACACGCCATGGTGGGGCCAGTGGCTGCGATGACCCAGCGCGGTGATCAGGCGTTCCGTGGCCTGAAGGGGATCCCGCCCCGGCGCCGGCGTGATGAACGTCGTGTGGAGGCAAGGGAGTTGGGAGGCCAGCGCCTCAACAGCCGGCCGGTCGTACAGGTACGCCACATCCCGCGCCACCACGAACAGCCGTACCTCGTCCGCGAATTGAGCCCGGGTCAGCTGCTCCAGCAGGGCCTTCATGGGGGCCCACCCCGTACCCGCGGCTATGAAGGTCAGCGGGCCGGACGGGGTCGGCCCCAGGGATAACGAGCCCGCGGGCGGGCTCAGTCGCAGTGCGTCCCCCGGGTCCGTCCGCTCGACCAGTGCCGTCGACATCAGCCCCCCGGAAACCCGGCTGGCATGAAGGTCGACCGTGCCGTCCGCACGCGGCGCGTTCCCGATCGAGTACGTCCGCCACGCCCCCGGCACCCGCGGATGCGCCACACTCACGTACTGCCCTGCCGTATAAGGGAGTTGGGGCGACGGGCGCAGGGTGAGGACCGCCAGGTCGGGGCCGTAGCGGGCATGGCGGACGACCTCCGCGCCCCACCACGCCGGCTCCCCCGCCGAGGCCGCCGCGGCCGCGCCCTCCAGCATCGTCTCGGACATCACCGAGTACGCCTGGCACCACGCCTTCTCGACCTCCGCCGTCCACGCCCCGCCCGCCGCCCGGGCGAACGCGGCGAGCAGGCTCGCGCCGACCGCCGCGTAGTGCTCCGGCGCCGCGAGGAACTTGCGGTGGTCGCGGCCCAGCGCACGCAGATAGGAGGGGAGGGAGGGGTCGCCGAGGCGGCCCACGACCTCCGTGATCGCGGCGAACAGCCGGTCGCGCTGGCGCTCCATGGCCTCAGGCCCGGACGGGAACAGCGCCCGCAGGCCCGGGTTGTGCCAGAAGAGGTGGGAATAGAAGTATTTGGCCGCATGCTCGGCCCGCCGCTCCACCACCGCGAAGCCGGCCCTCAGCGCCTCTTGATCCTCTTGATCCACCGCGTGAATGTAGGGGAGAGAGCGGGATACGGTCGAGAGGTGCAGGACAACAACCCCATTCCGCCCGCCCCGCCCGCCCCCGAACTCTTCACCTGGGAGTTCGCCACCGACCCGTACCCGGCGTACGCCTGGCTGCGCGAGCACGCCCCCGTGCACCGTACCCGGCTGCCCAGCGGCGTCGAGGCGTGGCTGGTGACGCGGTACGGGGACGCCAAGCAGGCCCTCGCCGACCAGCGGCTCTCCAAGAACCCGGCGCACCACGACGAGCCGGCGCACGCCAAGGGCAAGACGGGCATCCCGGGCGAGCGCAAGGCCGAGCTGATGACGCATCTGCTCAACATCGACCCGCCGGACCACACCCGGCTGCGGCGGCTCGTCTCCAAGGCGTTCACTCCGCGTACGGTCGCCCAATTCGCGCCCCGCGTCCAGGAGTTGACCGACCAGCTCATCGACGCGTTCGAGGCCAAGGGCGAGGCCGATCTCATTCACGAGTTCGCCTTCCCTCTCCCCATCTACGCCATCTGCGACCTGCTCGGCGTACCGCGCGAGGACCAGGACGACTTCCGCGACTGGGCGGGCATGATGATCCGGCACGGCCGCGGACCGCGCGGTGGCGTTGCCCGCTCGGTCAAGAAGATGCGCAACTACCTCGCCGAGCTCATCCACAAGAAGCGCGAGAACCCGGGCGACGACCTCATCTCCCGGCTCATCGAGGCGAGCGACCACGGCGAGCACCTGACCGAGAACGAGGCCGCCGCCATGGCCTTCATCCTGCTCTTCGCCGGCTTCGAGACCACGGTCAATCTGATCGGGAACGGCACGTACGCCCTGCTCCGCAATCCCGAGCAGCGCGAGCGGCTCCAGGGTTCGCTCGCCGCGGGGGAGACGGGCCTGCTCGAAACCGGCGTCGAGGAGCTCCTGCGCTACGACGGGCCCGTCGAGATGGCGACCTGGCGGTTCGCCACCGAGCCGCTGACGCTCGGCGGGCGGGACATCGCGGCCGGCGACCCCGTGCTCGTGGTGCTCGCCGCCGCCGACCGCGACCCCGAGCGCTTCGCCGACCCGGACGCGCTCGACCTCGGCCGCAAGGACAACCAGCACCTCGGGTACGGGCACGGGATCCACTACTGCCTCGGTGCGCCGCTGGCGCGCCTTGAGGGGCAGACGGCTCTGGCGACCCTGCTGCGGCGCCTTCCTGACCTGCGGCTCGCGGCGGAACCTGACGATTTGCGCTGGCGCGGCGGGCTCATCATGCGCGGACTGCGCGCCCTGCCGGTCGAGTTCACGCCGCCGCGTTGAGGGCCCGCGTCCGAGCCGTATCTGACGGACCGTCAAGACTGTGACTTTTATGTGATCCCGGCTGCATCGACTTGTGACAAGCGTTCGAGTACGGCTACGTTCACCGTTCATTCGGCTCAGCAGTCACACGGAAGGCCTTTCGCATGCGCTCCGGGAATGGACGGCATCGTCGACCCCGCCAGGCACCCGCTCTCGTCGTCGCGGCAGGAGTGACCGGATCGGCCATCGCCCTTCCCCTGCTCGCCGCGACCGGCGCGAACGCCGCTGACGCGAGCACCTGGAACCAGGTGGCCGCCTGCGAGTCCGGCGGAATGTGGAGCGCCGACTTCGGCAACGGCCTGTACGGCGGGCTCCAGTTCTCGCAGGCCACCTGGGAGGCGTACGGCGGTACGGACTACGCCCAGCGCGCCGACCTCGCCAGCCGCGCCCAGCAGATAGCCGTCGCCGAGCAGGTGCTCAAGGCCAAGGGTCCGCAGGCCTTCGCGAACTGCGGCAGCGCCGCCGGGCTCACCAGGGGCGGGGGCTCGGCGGGGGTCGACCCCGGCGCGCCCGACACGTCGACCGGCACGCCCACGCCCGCCCCCGCGACCCCCTCCGCTCCGGACACCAAGGCGCCCGACGCCACCCCGACGCCGGGCGCCTCCACGCCCGCCACGCCGACTCCGGGTCCCACGAAGCCGAGCGACCCGGCCAAGTCCCCGACGCCGTCCGCATCCACCCCGACGAGCCCCGGCAAGCACCGCGGGTCGCCGTCGCCGGAGGAGAGCGCGGGCACGACCCCGGGCGGCACCGGCTCGTCCGCCCCGACGACCGGTCGGACCGACCCGAGCGGCCCGGCCGGATCGAATGGGTCCAGTGGCTCAAGCGGGTCCAGTGGCTCCAATGGTTCGAACAATTCGGGCAACTCCACCGATAGTCGCGATTCCGGACGTCACGCCTCGCGAGGTGACGATGCCTCACGTGAGTCCGGTAACACCCCCGCCGCCAACGGCGACTACACCGTCCGTCCCGGCGACAATCTGTCGGTCATCGCCGAGGCGAACAAGATCCAGGGCGGCTGGCCCGCGCTGTACCACGCCAACGAGAAGCTGATCGGCACCGACCCGAACCTCATCCTGCCTGGCCAGAGCCTGGACCTGAAGGGTGTCGCGGCGGTCGTGACGGCCCCGAAGTCGGCACCGAAGCAGGGTTAGTTCGCTGGCGTATGTCCGTTCTGTGCAAGTGAGACATGGGTCTCTTCGCCTCAACTGGCGTGTCCCGTCTGCCCGGTCCGTCCGCCCCGCCCCTCACCTGCGGAAACATCCCTTGTGTGACGGCAAGTAGGGGGGATTTCTCCCCGATGTGCGTCTTTGAACATTGGCGGGGCGTGTGTTTTCGTCGGACTCGCTCGTCACCACGAGCCCCGTCGACCGAGCACGCCGAATCCTGCCGTCGGCCGACGGGAACAGTCGACGCTTATGCGCCGTAGGCAGGAGCGGGGGACCCAAGGTAAGTGCCGGGCCCGGCAGTTCAGACGACTGCCGCAACGGCTTGGGGTGAAGACGGGCGCATCGACGCTCGGCCGGGCAGCTCACGCCCGAACCCGACAGCTCACCTCGCAGGCGTCGGTGAGGAGAACCTCCATGCTGCTTTCCGGCAAGGGCAAGCACCGTCGCCCGTCCAAGGCCGTCCGTGTCGCCACGCTGGCCGGTGTCACCGGTGTCGCCGTGGCCGCCCCGCTGATGGCGGCGGGCAACGCCTCCGCCGCTTCCGTCCAGACCTGGGACGCCGTCGCCCAGTGCGAGTCCGGCGGCAACTGGTCCATCAACACCGGCAACGGCTACTACGGCGGCCTGCAGTTCTCGCAGTCCTCCTGGGCCGCCGCCGGCGGCACCCAGTACGCCGCGCGCGCCGACCTCGCCACCAAGGGCCAGCAGATAGCCACCGCCGAGAAGCTGCTCGCGATGCAGGGCCCGGGTGCCTGGGGCTGCGCCGGCGCCGGCAACCTGACGTCCGGCGGCAGCAAGGCCGACGTCGACACCTCCGGCTCGTCCTCGAAGCCGAAGGCCTCGAAGCCCGCGGCGCCCAAGCAGCAGGCCCAGCCCCAGCAGAAGTCGCAGCCGAAGGCGAAGAAGGCCGAGCGCACCGAGTCCGCGCCGGCCAGCCGCGACGAGCAGCGCACCGAGCCGGTCAAGCAGGGCAACGGCGAGTACACCGTCAAGTCCGGCGACACCCTCGGTGACATCGCCGCCGCCAACGGCGTCAAGGGCGGCTGGCAGAAGCTGTTCGAGCTGAACAAGGACATCGTCAAGGACGCGAACCTGATCTTCCCGGGCCAGAAGCTGCACCTCAGCTGAAGCTGACCCACCCCCCCAGGTCGCCCCGGCCCGGCGCGCATTCCCCCGTACGCGCCGGGCCGGGGTTTTCGCTGTTACCCGGCAGTAGTGTTGTGGCCCTTTGCCCGGGAATCAGGGTTCTTGGGCCCTTTTTCGTCCCAGGAGGCGGGCACCCGGCTGGCCGGAGCTCCAGAGCCGGTTAGGCTCTTGTCGCAAGGCGAAGCGACCCCGCAAGGCCCTGCACTGCTTGCGTCACATCTAGCGTCACATCCCAGAAGGAGATGCTCGTGCCGTCCATCGACGTCGTCGTAGCCCGGGAAATCCTGGACTCCCGAGGCAACCCCACGGTCGAGGTCGAGGTCGGCCTCGACGACGGCAGCACCGGCCGTGCTGCAGTTCCGTCCGGCGCCTCCACCGGTGCCTTCGAGGCCATCGAGCTCCGCGACGGCGACCCCAACCGCTACGGCGGCAAGGGTGTCGAGAAGGCCGTTCTCGCCGTCATCGAGCAGATCGGCCCGGAGCTCGTCGGCTACGACGCCACCGAGCAGCGCCTGATCGACCAGGCCATGTTCGACCTGGACGCCACGGACAACAAGGGCTCGCTCGGCGCCAACGCCATCCTCGGCGTCTCGCTCGCCGTCGCGCACGCCGCCTCCGAGGCCAGCGACCTGCCGCTGTTCCGCTACCTGGGCGGTCCCAACGCGCACCTGCTGCCCGTCCCGATGATGAACATCCTCAACGGTGGGTCGCACGCCGACTCCAACGTCGACATCCAGGAGTTCATGATCGCCCCGATTGGCGCGGAGTCCTTCTCCGAGGCCCTTCGCTGGGGTGCCGAGGTCTACCACACGCTCAAGAGCGTCCTGAAGCGCAAGGGCCTGTCCACCGGCCTCGGCGACGAGGGCGGCTTCGCGCCGAACCTGGAGTCCAACCGCGCCGCCCTCGACCTCATCCTTGAGGCCATCAAGGAAGCCGGTTACGCCCCGGGCAAGGACATCGCGCTCGCGCTCGACGTCGCCGCGTCCGAGTTCTACAAGGACGGCAAGTACGAGTTCGAGGGCAAGTCCCGCTCGGCCGCCGAGATGACCGAGTACTACGAGGAGCTCGTCTCCGCGTACCCGCTGGTCTCCATCGAGGACCCGCTGTTCGAGGACGACTGGGCCGGCTGGAACACCATCACCTCGCGTCTTGGCTCGAAGGTCCAGATCGTCGGCGACGACCTGTTCGTCACCAACCCCGAGCGCCTCTCGCGCGGCATCGAGGAGGGCTCCGCCAACGCCCTGCTCGTCAAGGTCAACCAGATCGGTTCGCTGACCGAGACCCTGGACGCCGTCGAGATGGCCCAGCGCAACGGCTTCAAGTGCATGATGTCCCACCGCTCCGGCGAGACCGAGGACGTCACCATCGCCGACCTCGCCGTCGCGGTGAACTGCGGCCAGATCAAGACCGGCGCCCCGGCCCGCTCGGACCGCGTCGCCAAGTACAACCAGCTGCTGCGCATCGAGGAGATCCTCGACGACGCCGCGGTGTACGCGGGCCGCAGCGCCTTCCCGCGCTTCAAGGGCTGAGCGGCTTCACAGGCTGAGCAGCTTCGAGTCCAAGGCTGATCAGTGTGAAGGGCCGACGCCCTAGCCAGTCGTACGTACGTCCCCGGCCGCGGTCCCGTACCGTGTCCGGGGACGTCCGTGTGTAACGGGGAGGCGCGAGAGCGATGCGCAAGAACGCCAAGGGTAAGGACCGCGACCGGTTCTCCACCGCGGCTCGGCTCAAGGCGCTCGGCGAGCAGACCGCCGCCCGCGTCTACCGCTCGCAGAGCAAACGACAGGCCCGCCGCTCCCGGCTCACCGGCCGGGCGGCGCTGCTCGCCCTGGTGCTGTGCTCGATGATCGTGGCGCTCGCCTACCCCATGCGGCAGTACGTCTCGCAGCGCGCCGACATCTCCGACCAGCAGCGCAGGGCCGTCGACGCCCAGAAGGCGGTCGAGCAGCTGCGGGACGAGAAGGCGCGCCTCCAGGACGACGCGTACATCGAGAAACTGGCCCGCGAGCACCTGCACATGCAGTTCCCGGGGGAGACCGGCTTCACCGTCGTCGACCCGGGCACGGCGAACAAGCACCGCGAGGACAAGGTCGAGACCGGCCGCGCCTGGCACTCCAACCTCTGGGACGGCGTCGACAACGCCGACCGCCCCGCCAACTGACCACCTGCTAGCGATAGAGACTGACCCAGGCATGGAAACGCCCCCGCCCCAGACCGAACGCACCGAGCCCACCGACGCGGACATCGCCGCCTTCAAGCAGCAGCTGGGCCGCCCGCCGCGCGGGCTGCGCGCGATCGCGCACCGCTGCCCCTGCGGCAACCCGGACGTCGTCGAGACGGCCCCGCGTCTGGAGGACGGCACGCCGTTCCCGACGACGTACTACCTGACGTGCCCGCGTGCGGCCTCCGCGATCGGCACCCTTGAGGCGAACGGCGTCATGAAGGAGATGACGGAGCGCCTCGCGAGCGACCCGGAGCTCGCCGCCGCCTACCGCGCCGCGCACGAGGACTACATCGCGCGCCGCGACGCCATCGACGTCCTGGAGGGCTTCCCGAGCGCGGGTGGCATGCCGGACCGGGTCAAGTGCCTGCACGTGCTTGTCGGTCACTCGCTGGCCGCGGGCCCGGGCGTGAACCCGCTCGGCGACGAGGCGATCGCGATGCTGCCCGAGTGGTGGGCGAAGGGCCCGTGCGTGACGCCGTGCGGCGGGGAGGACGACAAGTGACGCGCGTCGCCGCGATCGACTGCGGTACGAACTCGATCCGCCTCCTGGTCGCCGACGCCGACCCGGCGACCGGGGACATCGTCGACCTGGACCGGCGCATGACCATCGTCCGGCTCGGCCAGGGCGTGGACCGCACCGGGCGGCTCGCCCCCGAGGCGCTTGAGCGGACGTTCGCGGCGTGCCGCGAGTACGCCGCGGTGATCAAGGAGCTGGGTGCCGAGCGCATCCGGTTCGTCGCCACCTCCGCCTCGCGCGACGCCGAGAACCGGGACGACTTCGTACGCGGCGTCCTCGACATCCTGGGCGTCGAGCCCGAGGTGATCTCCGGCGACCAGGAGGCCGAGTTCTCCTTCACCGGCGCCACCAAGGAACTGCACGCCGAAGGGGACTATCTGGTCGTCGACATCGGCGGCGGCTCCACCGAGTTCGTGGTCGGCTCCCGGAGCGTGCGGGCCGCCCGCTCGGTGGATATCGGCTGTGTGCGGATGACCGAGCGCCACCACCCCGGCGACCCGGCGACCCCCGAGCAGATCGCCGCGATCCGCGCCGACATCGAGGCCGCCCTCGACCTCGCCGAGCAGACCGTGCCGCTGCGCGAGCCGCGCACCCTGGTCGGCCTCGCGGGCTCGGTCACGACCGTCGCCGCGATCGCGCTGGGCCTCACCGCGTACGACTCGGCCGCCATCCACCATTCACGTATCTCTCACGACGAGGTCGCCGCGGTCACCGAGCGCCTGCTCGCCTCCACCCACGAGGAGCGCACCCGCATCCCCGTGCTGCACCCGGGCCGGATCGACGTGATCGCGGCCGGTGCGCTGGTGCTGCTCGCCGTCATGGAGCGGACCGGGGCCCGGGAGGTCGTGGTCAGCGAGCACGACATTCTGGACGGAATCGCCTGGTCGATCGCCTGATCGTGGCCCCGCGAGTGCCTTTGGGCCCGGCCGCGCGAGAAAGTTCGTGAAGTTCTTCACAAGGAAATCGGGCCCCCGGGCCGAGGTTTGTGGTCCCAGGACCGCTTTCCGAGGCTCAGGGGCCCCTTCCGTGCGCATTCCAGACGGTGGTTGGCGCGTTACGCCTGCGTTTCATGCGGCAGTGGTCCAGCGGGCGCGGAGCCGTGCGGGCCAGTTCAGGAGGGGTGAACAACGTTCTCCCCTACACCGTGGTTCCCTCGTCGCGCCATGACCTCGGTCACGTGGGCCGCGCAGTGTAGCAGAGCCCCTGTCAGACCTTGTGAAGGGGCGCACGAGCGGGGGGTCATCGGCGGGTGGATACTCGATGGCATGAGCACCACGGAGCGTCCCAGGATCCTCGTAGTAGGTGGCGGGTACGTAGGCCTGTACGCAGCGCGACGCATTCTGAAGAAGATGCGTTACGCGGAAGCGACCGTCACGGTCGTCGACCCGCGCTCGTACATGACGTACCAGCCCTTCCTCCCCGAAGCCGCCGCAGGCAGCATCTCGCCGCGTCACGTCGTCGTCCCGCTGCGACGCGTCGTGCGCGGAGCCGAGGTGCTCACCGGCCGGGTCACCAGCATCGACCAGGACCGCAAGGTCGCCACGGTCGCGCCGCTCGTCGGCGAGGCCTATGAGCTGCCCTTCGACTACCTGGTCATCGCGATGGGTGCGGTCTCCCGCACCTTCCCGATCCCCGGTCTCGCCGAGCAGGGCATCGGCATGAAGGGCGTGGAAGAGGCCATCGGCCTGCGCAACCACGTTCTGGAGCAGCTCGACAAGGCCGACTCCACCACCGACGAGGACGTCCGCCGCAAGGCGCTGACCTTCGTCTTCGTGGGCGGCGGCTTCGCCGGCGCGGAGACCATCGGCGAGGTGGAGGACATGGCCCGCGACGCGGCCAAGTACTACACCAACGTCAAGCGCGAGGACATGCGCTTCGTCCTGGTCGACGCCGCCGACAAGATCCTTCCCGAGGTCGGCCCGGAGCTCGGCCGCTGGGGCAAGGAGCACCTTGAGGGCCGTGGCATCGAGATCTACCTCTCGACCTCCATGGACTCCTGCGTGGACGGCCACGTCGTGCTGAAGAACGGCCTTGAGGTCGACTCCAACACCATCGTGTGGACCGCGGGCGTCAAGCCCAACCCGGCGCTCTCCCGCTTCGGCCTCCCGCTCGGCCCGCGCGGCCACGTGGACGCCCAGCCGACCCTCCAGGTCACCGGCACCGACTACATCTGGGCCGCGGGCGACAACGCCCAGGTCCCGGACCTCGCCGCGATCAAGGCCGGCGTCCCGGCCGAGCGCGCCTGGTGCCCGCCGAACGCCCAGCACGCGCTGCGCCAGGCCAAGGTGCTCGGCGACAACGTGGTCTCCGGCATGCGGGGCTTCCCGCAGAAGGAGTACTCGCACTCCAACAAGGGTGCGGTGGCGGGCCTCGGCCTCCACAAGGGCGTCGCGATGATCGTCATGGGCAAGATGAAGATCAAGCTCAAGGGCCGGCTCGCCTGGTACATGCACCGTGGCTACCACGGTCTGGCCGTGCCGACCTGGAACCGCAAGATCCGCGTCTTCGCCGACTGGACGCTCGCGATGTTCCTCAAGCGCGAGGTCGTCTCCCTCGGCGCGATGGAGACCCCGCGCGAGGAGTTCTACGAGGCGGCCAAGCCCGCCCCGGCCCCTGCGGCCAAGGTCGAGGACAAGGCCGAGCAGAAGGCCAAGGCCTCCTAGCCTCAAGCAGCGTCACCCCGAAGGGGCCGTCCGCCATCCGTGGTGCGGGCGGCCCCTTCGGCGTGCCCGGCGCCATCCGGGCCGGCCCATGACCGGTTTCCGGCCAGGAAGATGGTGTATGCAGACACCTTGTCACCCCCGTGCGTGGTAGCGGGATTGCTCCGCGCCCGGGCACTGTTGACCGGGGTGCTGAGACATTTCTGCGAGGCACGGAGGTGTGCACCATGGCCGACGCGGCGCTGCGGCTGACCGCTCTTGCCGAGGAATTGCTGGGGGAGGCACTCCCGGTACGTATCCGGGCGTGGGACGGCAGTGAGGCGGGCCCGCCCGGCGCCCCGGTTCTCGTCGTACGCCACCGGCGCGCCCTGCGCCGGCTGCTGTGGAAGCCGGGCGAACTGGGCCTGGCCCGCGCCTGGGTGGCGGGCGAGATCGACGTCGAGGGCGACCTGTACGCGGCTCTCGACCTGCTGGCCGGGCTGATCTGGGAGCGCGGCGGCGAGCCCAAGGACACCGTCCACCCGGTGCGCGACCCGAGGCTGCGGGCCGCCGCCAAGGCCCTGCTCAAGCTGGGCGGCGCGCTGCCCCCGCCGGCCCCGCCCGCCGAGGAGATGCGGCGCCGCACCGGCCGGCTGCACACCAAGCGCCGCGACAAAGAGGCGATCAGCCACCACTACGACGTCGGCAACGACTTCTACGAGCTGGTGCTCGGCCCGTCGATGGTCTACTCGTGCGCGTACTGGGAGAGCCCCGAGGCGACCCTGGAGGACGCCCAGCGCGACAAACTCGACCTGATCTGCCGCAAGTTGGCCCTCAAGGAAGGCGACCGGCTGCTGGACGTCGGCTGCGGCTGGGGATCGATGGCCATCCACGCGGCCCGCGAGTACGGCGCGCACGTCGTCGGCATCACGCTGTCGCGCGAACAGGCCGCGTTCGCCCGCAAGCGGATCGCCGAGGAGGGGCTCACCGACCGGATAGAGATCCGTGTCCAGGACTACCGGGACGTCAAGGACGGCCCGTTCGACGCGATCTCCTCCATCGGAATGGCCGAACACGTCGGCATGGTGCGGTACGCGGAGTACGCCGACATCCTGTTCGCCCTGCTCAAGGACGGCGGGCGGCTGCTCAACCACCAGATCGCCCGGCGCCCCGAGCGGGACGAATCGGCGTACGAGGTGGATGAGTTCATCGACAAGTACGTCTTCCCCGACGGCGAGCTCGCCCCGGTCGGCCGCACCCTGGCCGCCCTGGAGGAGGCCGGGTTCGAGGCGCGCGACGTCGAACCGATCAGGGAGCACTACGCCCTGACGCTGCGTCACTGGGTGGCGAACCTGGAGTCCGACTGGGCCCGCGCCGTGCGGTACACCAGCCCCGGCCGGGCCCGGATCTGGCGGCTCTACATGGCCGCCTCCGCGCTCTCCTTCGAGCGCAACCGGATCGGCGTCAACCAGATCCTGGCGGTGAAGACCCCGGTGGGCGGCGCCTCGGGAATGCCGCTGAGGGCCCGCACCTGGAACTGACGGCCCCTGACATGACGGCGGAGGGGCCCGGGAGTCAGACTCCCGGGCCCCTTCAACTCCCGTATACCTAAAGGCAGTTGCCGACCTACTCGGTCTTGATGGCCGTCAGCATGTTGAGCTTCGCGGCGCTGCGGGCCGGCCACATGGCGGCGAGCACGCCCACCAGGCCGGCGAGCAGCAGGAAGATGCCGATGCGGTCCCACGGGATGACCAGGGCGTAGTTCGGGATCGACTTCTTGATGGTCTGGCCGATGGCCCAGGCGAGGAAGGAGCCGAGGCCGATGCCGATCACCGCGCCGAACATCGAGATGACGATGGCTTCCAGGCGGATCATGCGCTTGACCTTGCGGCGGTCCAGGCCGATCGCCCGCAGCATGCCGATCTCCTGCTGGCGCTCGAACACCGACATCGCGAGGGTGTTGACGACGCCGAGGACCGCGATGATCAGGGCCATCGCGAGCAGGCCGTACATGATGTTGAGCAGCGTGTTGATCATGCCGCCGAACTCGTTGCGGATGTCCTGCTGGTCCATGATGCTGATCGCCGGGTTGTCACCGAGCGCGCTGACCAGGGCCTTCTCATTGGCGCTGGTGGCGCCGCCGTCCGTCTTGACGAAGATCTGCGGGATGTAGGGCTTGGTCTGGTGCGGGTCGAGCACGGAGGTCGGGGCGAGCACCGAGTCCAGGAACTCGTTCTCCTTGTACGTCGCGCCGATCGTCAGCGAGCCCTTCTTCTGGTCCGCGAACTCGACGGCGACCTTGGAGCCGGGCTTCCAGCCGTGCTTGGCGGCGGTCTTGTCGTCGACGGCTATCTGGCCCTGGCCGAGGGTGGCCAGGGAGCCGGACACCGGCTCGACGTTGATGACCTTCTCGATGTCGCCGGGCGTCACACCTGCCACCGACTGGCCGCTGCCGTCGAGCTGGAGGTACGAGGACTCCTTGGGGGAGACCGCCGAGACGCCCGGGGCCTTGCGCAGCGCGGACAGGACGTCCTTGTCGAGCCCGGAGCCGTTGGCCGCCATCTGGACCATGTAGTCGGCCTTGATGTTGTCCGTCGTCATCTTGTCGATGGCGCTGCCGAGCGTGACGCCGAGCACGGACAGCCCCGTGACGAGGGTGAGGCCGATGGCGAGCGCGGAGGCGGTGGCGCCGGTGCGGCGCGGGTTGCGCACCGCGTTCTGGCTGGCGAGCTTGCCGGAGACGCCGAACGCCTTGCCGAGCGCGGGCCGTACGAGGGCGATGACCGGGCGGGACAGGAGCGGGATCAGGATGATGATGCCGACCAGGGCGAGGAACGCGCCGAGGCCGATGAGCATCTTGCCGTCCTTGCCGGCGGCGGCACCGGCCATGACCGCGGCCGCACCGCCGAGGGTGATGACGCCGCCGATGGAGTTCCGTACGACCAGGGACTTGGTGGTGGCCACGCCGTGCACGCTGCTCATCGCGGCGACCGGCGGGATCTTCGCGGCGCGCCAGGCGGGCAGCAGCGCGGCGATCAGGGTGACGAAGACGCCGACGGCGAGGGCGGCGATCACCGGGGTGGCCGAGATGATCAGCGGGCCGTCCGGCAGCTTGGCGCCGAAGGCGCCCATCGCGGACCTGAGCCCGGTCGCGAGGCCGAGACCGAGGGCGAAGCCGATCGCGGAGGCGATCGTGCCGACCACGAGTGCCTCGGCGAGCACCGAGCGGCGGACCTGGCCGCGCGAGGCGCCGACGGCGCGCATCAGGGCGAGCTCGCGGGTGCGCTGGGCGACCAGCATGGTGAAGGTGTTGGAGATCAGGAAGATGCCGACGAACAGCGCGATGGCGGCGAAGGCGAGCAGCGTCTGGTTGAGGCCGCTGAGGCCCTTCTCGATGTCCTTGGCCTCCTGGTCGGCGAGCTGCTGGCCGGTCTTGGCGTCGGCGTCCTTGGGGAGCAGCGGCTTGACCTCGCCGAGGATCTTCTGGGCGTCGGCGCCGGGGGCGGCGGCCACGCTCACGTTCTGGAAGTAGCCCGGCTTGAGGTAGAGCTGCTGGGCGACGGCGGTGTCGAACAGGACGAGGCTGCCGCCCGCGTTGACCTGGCCGTCCTCGGTGGTGAAGACGCCGGCGAGCTTGTACTGCTTGACCGGCCCGTTGGTGGCGACCCGCACGGTGTCGCCGACGGTGTACTTGCCCTTGTCGGCGGTGTCCTTGTCGAGCGCGATCTGGTCGTCCTCCACCGGGCCCGAGCCCTGGGTGAAGGTGTACGCCGGGTCGTTGCCGCCCTGGCCGGGGGCGAAGTTGCCGCCCTTGTTGGCCCAGCCCTGGCCGATCAGCTTGCCGTCGGTGCCGGCCACACCGGCGAAGCCGTCCACCCGGCCGGTGGCCGAGGCGACCCCGTCGAGCTTCTCGATCTTCTGCAGGGTCTGCTTGCTGACACCGGGCTCCCGCTCGGCGTCGTCACGGCTGCCGTACGTGGTGACGGCGACGGCCACCTTGTCGTAGCTCTTCGACGACTGGTTGCGGAAGGCGTTGCCGAGGGTGTCGGTGAAGACGAGGGTGCCGGAGACGAAGGCGACGCCGAGCATGACGGCAAGCACCGTCATCAACAGCCGGGCCTTGTGCGCGAGCACGTTGCGCAGGGCGGTCTTGAACATGGGGTTTCTCAGTCCTGGGTCGGGTCGGGCCGTACAGGCGCTGGGCGCCAAGAGTCAGCCCCTCCGGCGTTCGAGGAGCGGGGGTCTGGGGGCGGAGCCCCCAGGAATACCGGGTGCGGGCTTGGAAGGCCCGGCATCAACTGGCTAGGGGGTTCGGGGGCGGCGCCCCCGACGGCTCGGGGTCAGCTGGTGCGGCCCTTCGCATCGAAGGCCTTCATCCGGTCCAGCACCCCGTCCGCGCTGGGCCGCAGCATCTCGTCGACGATCCGCCCGTCGGCGAGGAATATGACCCGGTCCGCATAGGACGCGGCGACCGGGTCGTGGGTCACCATGACGACGGTCTGCCCGAGCTCGCGCACCGAGTTGCGCAGGAAGCCGAGGACCTCGGCGCCGGAGCGCGAGTCCAGGTTTCCGGTCGGCTCGTCACCGAAGATGATCTCCGGCTGGGAGGCGAGCGCGCGGGCCACGGCGACGCGCTGCTGCTGGCCGCCGGAGAGCTGGGTGGGGCGGTGGGAGAGACGGTCGGAGAGGCCCACCATGGAGATGACCTGGTCGAGCCACTGCTTGTTGGGCTTGCGGCCCGCGATGTCCATGGGCAGCGTGATGTTCTCCAGGGCGGTCAGCGTGGGCAGCAGGTTGAACGCCTGGAAGATGAAGCCGATCTTGTCGCGGCGCAGCTGCGTGAGCTGCTTGTCCTTGAGCGAGCCGAGCTCGGTCTCGCCGATGCGGACCGAGCCGGAGCTGAAGGAGTCGAGGCCCGCGACGCAGTGCATCAGCGTGGACTTGCCGGAGCCCGACGGGCCCATGATCGCGGTGAACTCGCCCTGCCGGAAGTCGACCGTGACCTGGTCCAGGGCGACCACCTGGGTCTCGCCCGTGCCGTAGACCTTCGACAGCTCGATGGCGCGGGCGGCCACCGCGGTCGCGCGGTGTGCGGTGGGGATGGTGGTCACGGAGGTACTCCTGTCGAACGGCTTTCGGGGACTTCTCCATCCTCTCCGGCGCCCGGCGCCGGATCGTCAGTCCCTGTGCCCGTTCGCTGGCCCTCTTGAGTCGGACGGAAGAACCACCTCCGTCCTCCTGAGGTATGACGACACCCCTGAGAAGACGCGGGATCGAGGCGGGCTCCGCCGTCGCTCAAGCCGGGCTCCGCCGATCTGTGCCAGCGTCAGGTGCGGGGCGCGATCGGGCATCGACTTTCCGTCATTCCGGACCCGTATATCGGGGTCCCCCGGCCGCCCTGCCAACCGCCTCCGGCATGTGCCAACACCGCCCCCAGCTGTGCTGACGCACCATCAGGCGTCAATAAAATAAGACAACATCGGGTGGTTGTTCCGCTGTTCGGGGGATGCGTCGGGCTAGGCGCGTCCCGCGAAACGCGGAGCCGCGCGCCCTTGCCCGGATGGTGGAACGCAGACACGGCGAGCTTAAACCTCGCTGGCCTTCGGGCCGTGCCGGTTCGAGTCCGGCTCCGGGCACTCATGCAGCTTCCGGCTTCCCGCGCGTCGGGTCGTCGGACCCTTGCACCCCTCCCATCGACCGGTGAAGATCCTCCCTAGGCATTACGCCGGTTTCTTTGCGTGCCCATTACCCTTGACGACAAGGCCGCGCACGGTGGCCATGGAGGAGTGAGATGAGGAGCAGCAACCCGGTCTTCTCGCGACGGGGGTTCAGCCGCGACAACGGCTACGCCGGTTTCAACACCGCGCAGCAGCCGCAGGCCGGGGGCAACCCGTACGCGCAGGCGCCCACGAACCCGTACGCGACGAACCCGTACGCGCAGCAGGACACGCAGCAGGGCGCCCCGCAGGCGCCGGCCCGGTCCGGTGTGATGACGATCGACGACGTGGTCACGCGCACCGCGATCACGCTCGGCACGGTCGTCGCCGGTGCGGTCGTGGCGTGGCTGGCGCTGCCGGTCGACGCGGCGAACATCAGCAAGTCGTACGGCATCGCGGTCGGCGCCGCGCTGATCGCGTTCGTCCTCGCCATGGTCCAGTCCTTCAAGCGCAAGCCGACGCCGGCGCTGATCCTCGGGTACGCCGCCTTCGAGGGCGTCTTCCTCGGTGTGATCAGCTCGGCCGTCACGACGCATGTGTCGGCGGGCGCGGTCCCGCAGGCGGTGCTCGGCACCATGGCGGTCTTCGCCGGAGTGCTCATCGCGTACAAGACCCGGCTGATCCGGGTCAACCGCCGCTTCACCGGCTTCGTCATGGCCGCGGCGATCGGCTTCATGCTGCTGATGCTGGTCAACCTGCTGTTCTCGGCGATCGGCGGCGGTGACGGCCTCGGCTTCCGCAGCGGTGGCCTCGGCATCCTCTTCGGGATCATCGGCATCATCCTCGGCGCGTGCTTCCTGGCGATCGACTTCAAGCAGGTCGAGGACGGGATCACGTACGGGGCCCCGCGCGAGGAGTCCTGGCTGGCGGCCTTCGGTCTCACCATGACCCTGGTGTGGATCTACCTGGAGGCGCTGCGGCTGATCTCCATCCTGCAGGGCAACGACTGACCCGGGCGCCACTGAACGCCACGAGGGGCTCCGCCCGGCCATCGCGCCGGGCGGAGCCCCTCGCCGTTGCGCGAGCGGGGTGGGGCATCAGGGGCCGAAGGTGAACCAGTTCACGTTGACGAAGTCCGCGGGCTGACCGCTCGTGAACGTCAGATACACGTCATGCGTACCGGTCACCCCGCCCATATTCGCCGGCACCGTACGCCAGCTCTGCCAACCACCCGTGTTGGCCACGGCGAAGCTGCCTATGGGCGCGCTGTCGGGGCTGTCGAGGCGGACCTCCACCAGACCGCTGACCCCGCCCGCCGCCCCGCTGGCCACCCTCGCGGAGAACTGTCTGGCCGGCGTCGTACCGAAGTTCACGCCCTTGTAGAGCGCCCAGTCGCCACTCGCGGCCGAGCCGAGGTCCTGGCCGCCGCCGCTGTCGGTGGTGGTCTCCTTCGTCAGGCCGGACTGCTGGTCGTACGACTCGGCCTGGATGGTGCCGTACGCGTCACGGTTTCCCGTCGGCGGAGTGGTGGGCGGGGTGGTGGTGCCGGAGCCCGCGGACCGCAGGACGGTGACGTAGTCGACGACCAGGGGGTGGCCCGGCTGGGTGCCCGCGTCGGGGCCGCCGCCGAACGCGTCGGGGAAGCCGCCGCCCATGGCGACGTTCAGGATGACGAAGTAGCCGTGGTTCGTTGCGTTCGCCCAGGTCGTCGCGTCGACCTGGTTCTGGTTCACGGTGTGGAAGTCGACGCCGTCCAGGGAGAAGCGCATCTGCTCGCTGGGGCCCGAGCGGTCCCATTCGACGGCGTACGTGTGGAAGCCGCCCTGGCAGGTCGTACCGGCGCAGGCCTTCTGGCCGCCGATGCCGGTGGTCTCGTTGCAGGGGCCGCCGGGGCTGGTGCCGCAGTGCATGGTGGACCAGTCGTTGTTGAGGCCCTGGACGTTCTCCATGACGTCGAGCTCGCCGATGCCGGGCCAGTTCCACCAGTTGCCGCGGAAGGGCGCGCCCAGGGCCCAGAACGCCGGCCAGTAGCCCTTGGCGGCGGCGCCCGTCACGTTCGGCATCTGCAGGCGCGCCTCGATGCGGAGCTTGCCGCCGGCCGGGGGCTGGAAGTCGGAGCGCTTGGTCTCGATGCGGCCCGAGGTCCAGTTGCCCGCGGCGTCGCGCTGCGGGGTGATGCGCAGGTTCCCGGCGCCGTCGAGCGAGACGTTGCTGGTGGACGAGGTCATCGTCTCGACCTCGCCGGTGCCGAAGTGGGCGGGGCCGCCGGGATAGCTGGTGCCGGTCGTGTACTGCCAGTTCGCGGTGTCCACGCCGGATCCGGCCGGGCCGTTGAAGTCGTCGGTGAACACCGTGGACCAGCCCGCCGGGGGCGGTGGGGCGGAGGCGCCGGCGGGCTGGGCGACGAGGGCGGCGGAGGCCGCGGCGAGGCCGAGTGCGGAGAGTACGGCGATCACGGCTCGCCTGGCCGGGTTGCGTCTGTGGGGCGTCGGGCGCATGTGGGGGTGCCTCTCTCGGAAAGAGAGCGCTCTGAGAGCGCTCTCAGCGACGGGCTGCGCGGTCACTGTGCTCCCCGTCGTCCGGAGCGTCAAGAGGTAAAGCGGTGAAACCCCTTGTGGCGATGGGGAGTTCACCTACTGAAGGCGTGCCAGGGCGTACCAGGTGGCGTGCGCATCCGGGCAGCACTTCGCCCCGCCGACCGGTCGTCGGCGGGGCGAAGGGGCGGTGCGCTTCCCTTCGGGAAGCCTTGCGGCGGAGCATTTCCTCCCGGAGCTAGAGCAGGCGGCGCGCGGCCCGCCTCAGGTCGTACTCATGGATGATCGCCTTGGCGTGCCCATAGGCGAGATCGTGCTCGCTCCGGAGCCAGCTGACCTTCTCCTCGAAACGGAAGAGGGAGGGGCCTTCCTCGACGGTGCGGAGCCAGTCGGACACTTCACGACCGGTGCAATGGGGGATGCGGGAAAGCAGGTTGCGATGGGTCTCTTCGGAGAAGACTTGGGACATCGGCGCCTCCGGAGGCATTGCGCGTACTGGTCCTTCACTGCACCGTGCCTCAGGGTTCGCGTATTGGCAACAGTGCGGGGGAGGCGCGTAGGGTCGCGGCGTGCTCGATGTGAACCCGTTGATCTTGGCCGTGGACCGCTTCGCCGACCGGCTGCGTGCCGCTCCCGAAAGCCGGCTGCGGCGCGGGGCGGCGGCCGAAGGGCTCGCGCTGGCCCGGGAGTTGGCCGTCCGCGCGCAGCGCGTCGAGGACCCCGAGGGCGAGCCGCGGATCATGCCGGACGCCGGGATGTTCGCGGTCGCGGACCAAGTCCTGCTCGCCGGAAGGGACTTGGCGCAGGCGCTCCACACGGCGAAGACCCCGCCCGGCGGGGAGCCGGACGGGGCCGTGAAGCTGGTGGAAGCCGCGGAGGAGCGGGCCTTCGGGTAGGTCCTGGGCCTCGCCCAGGTGGGTCAGAGTGAGGCGATGACCCGGTCCGCGAGGATGTAGACGCTCTCCTCGCCGCACGAGAAGGTCAGCGCGTACGCGCCGGACACGCCGGAGCCGCCGAGCAGCACCGGGGCGTCGCCGTCGCGCAGGGCGTCCGCGAGGCGCTCCGCGGTCTCGCGGTGGCCCGGGGTCATGCAGAGCGTGGTGCCGTCGGCGAAGACGTACACGTCGAGCGTGCCGAGCGGGCCGGGGCGTACGTCCGCGAGCGCGGTACGGGACTCGGCGAGCTCCTCCAGGCGGGAGACCGTGGCCTCGTGGTCGGCGACGACCGGCGTCTGGACCGGCACGAAGTCGGGGTGCGAGGGGTGGCGGCGGCGGGCCGCGGCCAGCTCGGGGGAGTCCTCGGGGAACTCCTCCGCCGTCTCCAGGGCCTCGGCCATCTCCAGCGCCTCGGCCTCCAGGCCCGCGAAGTCCGCCTGGCGGGGCAGGAAGAACCCGGCGTCCTCGCCGAGGCCCGCGAGCCCGCCGAGCATCGGGGAGGGCGCGTCGGCGGCGTCCCTGGCCTCCTGGGC
This sequence comes from Streptomyces sp. NPDC001415, assembly GCF_053597395.1. Lineage (NCBI taxonomy): Bacteria > Bacillati > Actinomycetota > Actinomycetes > Kitasatosporales > Streptomycetaceae > Streptomyces > Streptomyces sp. NPDC001415. The sequence goes on along the minus strand of NZ_JBSFIE010000011.1, from coordinate 100,682 downwards.
GGCCCAGAAGGCGCGCGCCTCGGCCAGCTCGCGCTCCCGCTCCTCGGCGAGGGCCTCGGCGACGGCGGCACGTATTTCCGCGGCCGGGGTCGCGCTGGAGCGGGCCTGCTGGGGCAGGGAGACGCTCTGGTCGGCGCGGTGTTCGGCACGGGCGGCTGCCAGGTCTTCGCGCAGAGCCACGACCTGCTTGCGCAGCCCGTGGGCAGCGTGCAGGGCAGCGGCGCCCACGGCCGTGGCAGCGGCCGTGGTCAGCAGCAGGGCAAGAGGCATGGCGCTCACTGACTTACTCCCGGATTCAAACGATTCCCCGACTTCCTACATCAGCTTGTCGTGAGCCCGCTCCCGGTGTCAGTGCATTACGTCACGAAATGGACAGGTCTTTTGGCCTGGGGTTTAGGGCTGTAGCTGCGCTGACCTGGGAAAATACTCTTCCCTCAGGAGATACGTCACATCCTGGGGGAGATTCGGTCACGGTTAGGACGCGGAACGATTGGCTGTGAGCGACCTGTGGGACGCCGGAGCGCAGGTCAGGGGGCCGAGGGTCGCGCTGCGCGTTCAACCTGTGGCGGCTGGGGCGTCAACACTGCGTCGACCAGGGGTCAACGCAGCGCTCCGGCCGCCCGGGACCTCTTTTGGTCCAGGTCCCGGGCGACGCTTCGGTTGGGGTTCTAGCTGAGGCGCTCGATGACCATGGCCATGCCCTGGCCGCCGCCGACGCACATGGTCTCCAGGCCGAACTGCTTGTCGTGGAACTGGAGGCTGTTGATCAGCGTTCCGGTGATGCGGGCGCCGGTCATGCCGAAGGGGTGGCCGACCGCGATGGCGCCGCCGTTGACGTTCAGCTTGTCCAGCGGGATGCCCAGGTCCTGGTAGGACGGGATCACCTGGGCGGCGAAGGCCTCGTTGATCTCGAAGAGGTCGATGTCGTCGACCGTGAGCCCGGCGCGCTTCAGTGCCTGGCGGGACGCCTCGACCGGGCCGAGGCCCATGATCTCGGGCGACAGGCCCGTGACGCCGGTCGAGACGATGCGGGCCAGCGGGGTCAGGCCGAGCTCGCGCGCCTTGGTGTCGCTCATGATCACGAGGGCGGCGGCGCCGTCGTTCAGCGGGCAGCAGTTGCCGGCGGTGACGAGTCCGTCCGGACGGAAGACGGGCTTGAGGCCCGCGACGCCCTCGACGGTGACGCCCGCGCGAGGGCCGTCGTCCTTGCTGACCACGGTGCCGTCCGGCGTCGTCACCGGGGTGATCTCGCGCTCCCAGAAGCCGTTCTTGATGGCTTCCTCGGCGAGGTTCTGCGACCGCACGCCGAACTCGTCCATCTCCTGGCGGGAAATGCCCTTGAGCCGGGCGAGGTTCTCGGCGGTCTGGCCCATGGCGATGTACGCGTCCGGGACCAGGCCGTCCTCGCGCGGGTCGTGCCAGGACGCGCCCTCGGACTGCGCGACGGCGGCGGTGCGCGCCTCGGCGTCGGCGAAGAACGGGTTGTGGGTGTCGGGGAGCCCGTCGCTGCTGCCCTTGACGGACCGGGACACCATCTCGACGCCGGCCGAGATGAACACGTCGCCCTCGCCCGCCTTGATGGCGTGCAGGGCCATGCGGGAGGTCTGGAGCGAGGACGAGCAGTACCGGGTGATCGTGCAGCCGGGGAGGTGGTCCATGCCCATCTGCACGGAGACGATGCGGCCCAGGTTGTGGCCCTGCTCGCCGCCGGGGAGGCCGCAGCCGAGCATCAGGTCGTCGATGTCGCGGGGGTCAAGGCCGGGCACCTTGGCGAGGGCGGCCTGGATGATCGTGGCCGTGAGGTCGTCCGGACGGAGGTCCTTGAGCGAGCCCTTGAAGGCGCGGCCGATGGGGGAGCGGGCGGTCGAGACGATCACGGCTTCGGGCATCACGGCTCCAGGGGATGGGAAGGCAGGACTCCCTGGGAAGTTACCCGCACGTAGTGGATTGGTCATCCGGGGCGGCGTGTGATGCGGGACTCTTTTCTAAGCGGTTGCTCAGGGGCGCTCAGCAGTTGCTCGGCGGTTTGCTCAGTGGCCGCCCGGTGGAGTTCTCGGCGGGCTGCTCGGTGACGGGCCGGCACGTCGCCCAGGACCCCGGGGCACCCCGGGGCCGCCCCCGTCAGGGCCTGGTCAGCGCCTCGTGTGCGAGCCGTTGCGGGCCGGCTCCACCGGGGTCGGCAGCCGGCGTCGGCGCCGGTGCTTGAGCAGGGCCCAGGGCGCCCGGGCCGCCGTGACCTCGGTGCCCGCCTGGGCCGCCGCGGCCGAGGCCGCCTTCGCCACCGGCAGGATGTCCTCGTCGCGCGAGGCGTCGGGGTGGTCGGACTCCGGCCACAGGCCGAGCGAGGCGCACAGCGTGGGCAGCACCGCCATCGCCGCGGTCGCGTACCCCTCGGCCGAGGGATGGTAGTTGTCGGGCCCGAACAGCTCCCGGGGGTTCGCCTCGAACTCCGGGCCGAGCAGATGCCCGAGCGACACCGTGCGGCCGCCCTGCTCCACCACCACGATCGTCTGCGCCGCGGCGAGCTGGCGCGACACCCGGCGGGCCAGCCAGCGCAGCGGCTGGTAGACGGGCTCGATGGTGCCGAGGTCGGGGCAGGTCCCGACGACCACTTCGGCCCCTGCGGTACGCAGTCGGCGCACGGCGGTGGACAGGTAGCGCACCGACGTCGTGGGCGCCATCCGGGTGGTGACGTCGTTCGCGCCGATCATGATCACGCAGACGTCGGGGAGGTGGGCGGGGTCGGCGAGCAGCAGGGACACCTGGCGTTCGAGGTCGTCCGAGCGGGCCCCGGGCAGCGCCACGTTCCGCAGCGTCACCATGCGCTCGGCTACCGCCGCGAGTCCCGAGGCGAGCAGCGCGGCCGGGGTCTGGCCCGCTCTGCGCACGCCCTGGCCGGCCGCCGTGGAGTCGCCCAGCATGCCGAGCCTGATCGGCTGCGTACCGTTGGCGAAGGCCGTTCCGTACAGCCCGTCCGCGTTCGGGGCCTGCGGGGAGCCGACGCCCACCGAGCGTTTCGCGAGCGCCACCTCGGCCAGGACGACGCCGACCGCGGCCCCGGCGAGCAGCCCGATGCCGCCGCCGCCGAACGCCGCGCCCGTCGCGATCCGCCGTGCCACCCTGGCCCTCGACAGAGTCCCCGCCACCGCCACCTCCCGGAAGCTCGCAGTCGTACAACAGCTAACTGCCCGGTAGCGGGTGTCGCTCAATCCCGTGCAAAGGTGAACACCCCGTCGTGGTCCGCATACGCTGGCGGTACCTAATCGGAGACCCGGAGACAACGGTGCGATTCCACGACTCGATGATCAGCCTCGTAGGCAACACCCCGCTGGTGAGGCTCAACAGTGTGACCCAGGGCATTCAGGCGACAGTCCTGGCCAAGGTCGAGTACTTCAACCCGGGCGGCTCGGTGAAGGACCGGATCGCCGTCCGCATGATCGAGGCGGCCGAGCAGTCCGGCGCGCTCAAGCCCGGCGGCACGATCGTGGAGCCGACCAGCGGCAACACGGGCGTGGGCCTGGCCATCGTGGCCCAGCAGAAGGGCTACAAGTGCATTTTCGTCTGCCCTGACAAGGTCTCCACGGACAAGATCAACGTGCTGCGGGCGTACGGCGCCGAAGTCGTGGTCTGCCCCACGGCGGTCGACCCGGAGCACCCGGACTCGTACTACAACGTCTCGGACCGCCTGGTGCGCGAGACGCCGGGTGCCTGGAAGCCGGACCAGTACAGCAACCCGAACAACCCCCGTTCGCACTACGAGACCACCGGTCCCGAGCTGTGGGAGCAGACCGAGGGGAAGATCACCCACTTCGTCGCGGGCGTCGGCACCGGCGGCACCATCTCCGGCACCGGCCGCTACCTCAAGGAGGCCAGCGACGGCAGGGTGAGGATCGTCGGCGCGGACCCGGAGGGCTCCGTCTACAGCGGCGGCTCCGGGCGTCCGTACCTGGTGGAGGGCGTCGGCGAGGACTTCTGGCCGACCGCCTACGACCAGGACGTCACCGACGAGATCGTCGCCGTGTCCGACAAGGACTCCTTCCAGATGACCCGGCGCCTGGCCAAGGAGGAGGGCCTCCTGGTCGGCGGCTCCTGCGGCATGGCCGTCGTGGCCGCGCTCAAGGTCGCCGAGGGCCTCGGCCCCGACGACGTGGTGGTCGTGCTCCTCCCGGACTCGGGCCGCGGCTACCTGTCGAAGATCTTCAACGACGAGTGGATGGCCGACTACGGCTTCCTGGAGGAGGCCGGTCCCTCGGCGCGCGTCTCCGACGTGCTCGGCTTCAAGGAGGCCGGCCACCTGCCCTCGCTGGTGCACATGCACCCCGAGGAGACGGTCGGCGAGGCCATCGAGGTGCTCCGCGAGTACGGCGTCTCGCAGATGCCCATCGTGAAGCCGGGCGCGGGTCACCCCGACGTGATGGCCGCCGAGGTCATCGGCTCGGTCGTCGAACGCGAGCTGCTCGACGCCCTGTTCACCCAGCGCGCCTCCCTCGGCGACGCGCTGGAGAAGCACATGAGCGCGCCGCTGCCGCAGGTCGGCTCGGGCGAGCCGGTCGGCGACCTGATGTCCGTGCTCGGCAAGGCGGACGCGGCGATCGTGATCGTCGAGGGCAAGCCGACCGGTGTGGTCAGCCGCCAGGACCTGCTGGCCTTCCTGGCCCGCACCCCGCAGTAGTCCGGAGGCTTCCCCGGCTTCCGCAACCCCCCTACGGGGAGCGGGAGTCGGCGAAGCAGCCGAAGTCGCGCAACTGGTACGAGCGCGACATGTGCGCGCAGCACCCGCTTAACACGGCTCGTGCACAGTGGTGGATGTCGGCAGGGGAACCCGGGCAGGGGGCCCCGGCCGACGCCACCAGCGGCGTCGAGGGACCTCCGGAGCGGCTCCCGGACTTCCAAGGACGCCCAGGACGCGGAGACCGGCCCTGACCCGGGACCGTGTCCCTCGCGGGGACCGCCGTCGTCCCGCCCTCCGGGCAACCGGGGGTGCGGCGGTCCCCGCGATCACCCTTTTCCGGGGCCGGCCGAGCCCAACACGGGGGTCCCGTACGGGAGTTGCGGCGCAGAAGTCCTGGCGGTCCCGACGACCCCGGCGAGCCGGTGCTTCCGCGCGGAAGCCATGGCTCAGCCGTCTCGGTGTTCTCGTACGGAAGCCACGCCTCAGCCCGTCGCAGACACGGGCTCTCAGCGCTCCCGTACCGAAGTCATGCCTCAGTCGTCCTCGCGGGGCCGCCGTATGCGCTGCCACGGCCAGAGGTGTGCCGCGTGTACGGCGTTCACGGCGACGATGCCGAGCCATGTGGTGAGCAACCCGGAGTAACCGGCGTTCACCGCGCCGATCGCGGAGAGCGGTACCGCGAGGATCAGCGAGACCATGGCGAAGCCGAAGCGCTCGCCGAAGTTGCTCTCCGGACCGCCGCGGTCCGGGCGGCCGCCGCGGGCCACGACCATCTGCTGCTCCGCCAACTGCCGCCGCACCCGCCGGTCCACCGAGCCGTCGACCCGCTGCTCGACCTTCTCCAGGAAGGAGTCGACGAGCGCGGACTCGTACTCGGGGCCGAGGTCCCTGCGGGCGTGCAGGGTGGCGTCGAGTTCCTTCTTGAGCTCGGTGTCCTTCAGGAGGCTGGGCCTGGGCTCGGTGTCACGGGCATCCATGCACTTCACGGTACGGACCCGAAGCCGTTTCCACACGGGGGGTACCCCCCGTATTTCTTCCTCGTGCCAGCACGAAGAAGAGCGCCGCCGAGACGTTCTTGCCCGCCGGCGCCACCGCCGTGCCGGCCGGCATGATGCCGCCGATGCGGAGGGCGCGGGCGCGCGGCCCGATCAGTACGTGGCGCGGGTGCCGGTCGTGCGGGGCGGGTAGCGCGAGCAGTCCGCGTCCTGGTCAATCAGATCCGCGGCACTCGACCCAGATCGGGAGTTCGGCGAGACCGTTCATGACCGCAGTGTCGTGGAAACGCAGCTCTGACGGCTCCATGGTCAGGCCGAAACCCGTTGTTCCCGAGAGAATCGCGCGCAGGGCCTGCGCCGCGATCAGGCGCGTGACGGGAATTCCCAGGCATGAATGCCGCCCGCGGCCGAACGTCAGATGCTCGAAATCCTGACCGCGAGTGGGGTCGAACCTGTGAGCATCGGGAAGTGCCGAGGTGTCCCTGTTGCAGGCGTCCACCCCGATGATGAGCAAAGTACCTGCGGGAACCGCGTACTTGCCTATCACCGATGGCTCTTTCGTCATCCGATAGATTCCCCGCCCGATCGGGCTCGCGTACCGCTGTACCTCATGGATGAGGCCAGGCAGCAGCGTCTCGTCATCGCGTACGAGACTCTGAGTCCTCGGATCTTGCGCCAGGCAGAGGATTCCGTTCGTAATCAGTGCCGCCAACACCTCGACACCCGACAGCGCGAGCAGTCGAGTGTTCGCCGCGACCTGTCGATCGTGGAGAGAGGGCAGTTCCGCCATCAGGTCCGACACGAGGTCATCGGCGGGGTGGGCACGCCTGTCGCGCACCCAGTCGACGAGTGTGCCGTCGAGTTCGCGCACCGGGCATCCCTGGTAAACCGCGGTCCTCAGGGCCGAGACGAGGTTTGCGTCAAGTCCGAGCAATCGCGACATGACACTGTTGGCGATGGGCTCGCCGATCGACGCGACCGCGTCGAACCTCTCCAGGGTGAGAGCGTTGTCGATCGTGTGTTGGACATCCTGAATCAGCTGTTCCGATACATCGCGCACGCGAGTGTCGATGACCCGCCGAAGTGCGCGCCGCACGCGACGATGCTCTTCCCCGTCGGTTTGGTTGACCGAGAAGACCATCTCGGACACCGAATCCGGATGCGAATCGGCCGGCTCGTCGAAAACGCTCGCCATGAGTTCGCCGGCACTGCCGTAGGTGTCGACGTCGGACAGGATGCGGGTGGCTTCGCGGTGATCGTTGACAAGCAGCCCCACTCCTGCCGATCCCATACGCATCGGAACGACGGCAGCGGCGGGATCCGCCGACCCTCGCGACATGGTCCGCTCATCGAGTGTCTTGCGGAAGAGAATGTTGCCTTCAGACACACCAGACTCCTTGCCTTACGGCAATACCCACACAGTGATCGCCGGATCGAAAGACGAGATCGTGCAATCCAAGAGCGTGCAGACTGGCTGCCTCTACCGGGGTGATCGTGTGCCCCCAACGGCTTTCGTCGAGAACGGCTGCCGCCGGTTCCGAGCGGTCGACATCGACGCGGCGACGCTCCCCGTAGCGTGTGTCCTCAACGGCCAGGAACGTCGGGCCGCGCCGAAGGACAAGGGATTCTCCCTGCCGCGCCGACCACGCGAAGGTGCCGTCCGACTGCCGTGGCGGGTCGAGGTGGCGAAGGCACCCGACATCGAGGCCGCCACATTCGCCGCTCCACGAAACCCGCAAACCAACGCCGCGCGCGTCGCGGAGCAGCGCGATCAAGGAGACGAGTTCGCGATCGCCCATCTCCGACATGGCGAAGTGCCCGACCAGTCGAACCCCGGCGTATCCCGACCGGGTCAGGGCGACGAGATTCTCCCTGCTCCGCATCGAGTGGAGATGGACTGGCGCGAAGAGCCTTCGCCGGTTCGACCGCCGCTCTGCTGTCTGCTTTGTCACCAGCGCAATCCTGTCGCGAGCGCCAAATAGGTGGAATCCTCGTGAAAAATGATTCCGAGCTCCTTCCAATTCTCGACGAGCTCTTCGAGCCGACCTTCCGGCACTGAAATCCCGAGTGAGCACATCGTGGAAGCGAGTGCGGGAAGCGTTTTGCCCTTGGCCAGTGCACGGTAGGCCTCGGCTTCGAGACCTGGTTGCAGCACCACCTCGCGGGAGGGCCAGGCGGGCCGGTCATCGACGACGACGAGCGAGTCGTCCGGCGCCGGCAGGGCGACCAGCCGGGACATCGATCCGTTGGCCTTCCAGTTCGCGACCGCTTCGCGCAACATCTCAAGCGTCTCAGGCGATATGCCGGCGGGCTCGGACTCGAATACGTAGACGAAGTCGTCGAGGGAGTCCACCACTCCCTCGTAAGCGCTCACCAGGTTGCGCGAGGGACCGAGAGCCTGGAGACCGAGTTCCGGATCGTCGAAGTAGGGGCTGAAGCGTTCCAGTTTGATCGGGAACACCCCGGCGGGCGGTGTCAGATGGTGGAGGGACGGCAGCGAGTCGATCAATGCCGTGTATTCGTGGTCATGCTCCCCGGGGAAACCCACGAGGATGTTCCACGAGGGATAGATCCTGCAGGTGGCACAGTCTCGTAGGAATCGCACGTTCTGCCATCCGGTCACCCCCTTGCGCATGATGCGCAGGATGCGTGTGCAGAGGCTCTCGATGCCTGGTTGTAGTTGTGTGAAACCGGCGCGCGCAAGGGATTCGAGTTGAGTGAAATTGAGGTTCGACTTCACCTCGGCGAACAGCCGGACGTCCCATTCGGCGGGCAGTGCCATATCCGTGGTCAGTCGAACGACATGGTCGGGCGCCAAGATGTTGTCAGAGAACACCAGGTCAAGCACATTGTGCCGAAGGACAGCCCGGCTGGCCTCCGCTTGCACGCGCTCGGCGGACTTTGCGCGATGTGCCATGGCCGACCCGTTCAAGCCGCAAAATGTACAGTGGTGCTTCGCACCCCACCAGCATCCGCGGCTGGCCTCCAGAGGAATCTTCACGTCTACGAGTTGACCGGCCGGAGACTTCCGCAAATCGCGGAAATAGTGATCGTAGACGGGCTCCGGAACCGCGTTCATGGAGACGGGTGTCGGTCCGATGGGGTTGCTTACCGAGGCTCCGTCGATGTCGGATCGCCAGCACAGGCCAGGCACGGCGCGCAGCAGTTCGTCATGCCTGTCCTTGTCACCGCTACGGAATCCTGCGATGTGGGCGATGAGTGGCGCGATCGAGCGCTCCGCCTCGCCCCGGATCACGTAGTCGAACTCCGTGCGAGCGCGGTGGACTGCCGTACCTTGAACGCCGTCGCAGTTCGCCCCGCCGAGAATCGTGACCATGCTCGGGCACAACTCCTTGACGCGGTGCGCGAGCGCGAACGAGGCGATGTTCTGATCGAATGTCGTCGTCAATCCCAGGACATCGGCACCTGACGCTACGAGATCTCGGGCCAACTCGTCGATGAAGGCGGGCGCCGCGCGGAACATCGCGCAATAGGCATCAACGTGCTCACTGTCGCTCACGAGGTCATAGAAACTCGTGTGGCGTGGGTCGATACCGGGACGGAAACAGCTGGAGAAGACCCATTCACCGACCCCGAACACCTCGGCATCGACGATCAGTTCGTAGTGTTCACGTTGGAGGCCCGCCTCCCGGATCAAGAAGTCGAGCCACTGGATATTGGCATAGACGACGTCGAGCTTCTCGACTTCTCCGCGCTGCTCGAACAGCGGGGCGATCGTGCTCAGCGCCAGTGAGGGCATGTCGACCACGGCCCAGGGCATGCAGACCAACGCAACCGAAAGGACATCCTCGTGCACGACCGGCGGGCTTGGATCCAGCACCGGTCGGTTGTGCCCGATCTGCATCAATTCCACTTCGGCTCCTCTTCGTTGGTCTGTTTCAGGATGCCTTTTGGTCGGCGGGCTTTTCGATCGTGGTGGTCACCCGGGCGCCTCGGAAGAGCACCGGGATCCACAGGAGGCATGCCAGCAGGGGGACCGCGGCGTAGGTGGCCATGCCCACACTGGCCCCCAATCCGTCCATGAGCGCGCCGAGGACGAGATAGCCGGTGCCGATGAGTACCGATTCCACGAATGCGATCATTGACAGCAGGCTCGCCCGGTGGCGCGACGGCACTGCCTCGTTGAACACGTTGTCCACGAGCACGGCGGTGATCTCGGGAATTCCGACCAGGACCAGGAACGCGGCGATGGTGACCCAGACAATGCCGAAGCCGCTCAGGCCGAGTGCCCCGGCGAGCGTCACGAGAGACACCGGGACGATGACCCGATACCCGATGCGCCGGTTCGCTCGGTCCGACAGCAAGGGAACGAGTCCCCCGACGAAGAATCCCGCCGAGATGACCACGCTGACCAATGCGGTGCCCGCTCCCTGATCGGAGAGGGTCTTCTGGGTGAAGATGATGTAGGGAGTCAACGTCGCATGCATCAATCCGGACACCGCGACAAGCGTCACGAGCGCCGGCGTGGCGACCCGAAGCATCGCCCGCCATGCTGTGGCGTCGCCGTGCTCCTTCTCGGCTCCGTCCTGCTCGTCCACCGCGTCCACGCCGCGGATCTCGGGCACCCGTGACATCAGCACCACCACGGCCAGCACGAGGCACGACGCCGAACCGACGTAGACAACTCCCCAGGAAAACCGCTGCAGTTGGCCGCCAAGGACGATGGCGACTCCCGAGGTGACCGTCCCGAGCATCGTGAACCGGGACTTGATCTTGACGTAGCCGGCCGTCGCACCGCGACGCACGAGCAGGTCGTACAGCAGGGCGGTGTCCGAACCGGATACGCATGCCATGCCCACGCCCTGGCCGATGAACAGCGTCAGGAACATCCAGTAGTTGGAGGACGCCACCTGGCCGAGCAGGCATCCAGCTACCAGCACCTGACCGATCACGATGCTGGCACGTCTGCCGATGCGGTCGGCGATGATTCCCGTCGGCATCTCGGCAAGTCCGCTGACCAGGTAGATCAGTGTCTGCAGCAGGGCCACTTGTGCGACGGAGAAGCCTCGCTGCTGAAGGAAGAGGACGAACACGCCACGCTGGAAAAGCGAGTTGGCGAGCACGGCGTATACGTAGAACGGGCGCGCAACGCTTCGTACCGCATCGTCGACCGCAGCCGACCCGCCGAGGGCCTCAGTGGTGGTCATGCTGCGGGTTCCCCCTGGTGACTCCGGTGATCATTTGGTGTTGGGCCTGTGCCGTCGACCGGCGTGCATCTCCTGGAAGCCCTCCACCACCGGCAGACTCGGCTCCGGCCGGCCGTGCCCGATCCGCGACGACTCCGCGACAACTCCGCTCCGGCTCCTGTCACCGGCTCGACCTCATTCGCTCACCAGCTCACGGGCATCTTCTTGACGCCGTACCCGAGCCCGTCGTCCATGAACGGGAGGTCACCGAGGTCGACGGCCAGGGTCAGTGTCGGAATGCGCCGGAACAAGGCGGCGAACACGACCTGGAGCTCCAGGCGGGCCAGCGGTTGGCCGGTGCACTTGTGCACGCCGAACCCGAAGGCGAGCTGCTGGCTGGCATCGCGGCGCAGGTCCAGCTCCCCGGCACCGGGGAACACGCTTTCGTCGCGGTTGCCGATCTCCTCCGGGAGGATCAGACCCTCGCCGGCGCGGATCACCTGCCCGGAGATCTCGATGTCCTCCACGGCCACGCGGCGACGGCCGGGCTGGACGGTGGTCAGGTACCGCAGCAGCTCGTCGACGGCCGCGGCGACCCCGGGTCCGTCGGATTCCTTCAGCACAGGGATTTGGTCGGGATGCTGGAGCAGGGCCAGCGTGCCCAGCGCAATCATGCTGGCCGTGGTCTCGTGCCCCGAGACCAGCAGGAACAGGACCAGCATCACCAGCTGGTGCCGGTTCAGCTGGCCGGTGGCCAGCCGTTCGGTGGCCAGCTGGGACAGCAGGTCGTCCTCGGGGGCAGCGAGCTTGCGGCCGATCAGTTTGGCCAGGTAGTGATACAGCTCGCGCTCGGACTTGCTCACGAGGTCGTCCGGAACGTCGCTGCCGGTCATCGTCCTGATGGCGTGCTGGAAGAAGTCGTGGTCCTCGTAAGGGACGCCCAGCACGTGGCAGATGGTGATGGACGGAATCGGCAGGGCGAAATCCGCCACGAAATCCGCCGGCTTCGGGCCGGCCAGCAGAGCATCGATGTGGTCGTCGACGACTTGCTGGACCGTGGGCCGCAGTTGCTCGACCTTGCGGGGGGTGAACGGCCGGGCGATCATCCGGCGCAGCCGGAGGTGCTCGGGGCCTTCCATGGCGGTCAGGAACTGGCCCTCTTCATGGTGGTCCCGCAGAAACTGACTGTGGAACGGGTAGCCCGGCTGCATCCAGTCCGCGCTGACCCGGCGGTCCGACAGCAGCGCGCACTGCTCCGCATGCCTCGTCACCAGCCACGGAGTGCTGTCGTCCCAGAGCCGAACCCGGACCAGCGGCGCCCGGTCCTGTAGCTCGGCGAGCTCAGGTGCCGGATCCAGCGGACAACCAGGCGCCCTGGGAATCGGAAAGTACGGGACTGCCGTGGATTCCAGATGAGGAACGTTGGCCTGCGAAGACGTCACAATCCTAGCTCCGTCCCGAATGTCACATAACGGAAGACGCATTAAAAGTGGGGCCAGTCATTCAGGGGCATTTCCAGACCGCAGCAGCCTACCCAGACTCGATCAAGCCTTACAAGGGGCGGGAAAGGCCCGGCAGTTGTCGGTCGAGGGTCCGCGGGGCGGGTACGTGGCGCGGGAGCCCCATGAATGTGAGTAGCCGTCAGAACGCCTGTCCGGTGGATAGTTGCTCCCATGACATACCCCGCTTCGTGGGGCGTCCCCGAGAAAAAAGGGATCAACCCCTACAAGCCGGCCCCGCCGGGATCGACGAACCGGAAGCTCGGAAAATACTCATCGTCGCAGGCCCCGGGGCCCGGGGATCAGGGGGGTGCCGGAAAATGTGTGCACGCCCCATTGACGGGACATCAAAGGTTGTATGAGATAAGGCCGTTCATGCCACTCAACGCGAAGAGGGGTCAAAAATGGCGCAGGCAGTGCAGGAACGTTCGGTGTCCGTGATGGACGAGGCCGAGCCGGACATGGTGCTCTTCACCGACGAGGAAGGTCTTGACCTTGCCGACGATGTCGAGTTGATCAGCCTGTCATCGGCTACTTTGGGTGCCATCGTTGCGCGGCGCTGCTGATCGCATCTGATGCCGACTCAGAAGCGACTGGCCCTCTCGTTTGCTGGGGAGGGCCAGGTGTCGGTTCGATCGTCCACGCGGCATGCTCGCGTGACGCTCGGCCGGCCCTTGATCAATTCCGATGTCAATTCCCCTTTCTTCGTTCCTCTCGGACTGCTCTGCATTGCCTCACCACTGACGGCGCATGGTCATCCCGCCGTCGTCGTCGACCTGGAGTACGAGCACCGGATCGGTGCCTTCGAGCCCGGTGATGCCGACTGGCTCGACCAGACCTGCGCCCGCTTCCTCGCCGCCGATCCCGACATTCTCGGCCTCACCTGTCTCGCGGACACCCTCCCGGCATGCCTTCTCATCGGGCGTGAGGTCAAGCGGCTCCGGCCCGATGTCACGGTGGTCCTCGGTGGACCCGGGACGTTCGGTGTCTTCCCCGATGCCCTCCCGCGCTTCGCCGACTGCGTCGACTTCGTGTGCCGCGGCGAGGGAGAGCTCGCGATCACCGACCTCGCGGACGCCATTGCCGACGGGGCCGATCCCACCGGGGTACGCGGCTTCTGGTCGTGCAAGAACGGCCAGGCCGTGTCCAGCGGGCCGCAGCCGACCACGAACCTGAACCTCGTGCCGATGCCCGCGTATGACGCCGTCCCGATGGGCGACTACATCCGGCTGTCGACCCCGCACATCTTCGACGTGCACATCGGCTCCGGATGTACCTACTCGTGCAAGTTCTGCATGACGTCGACGTTCTGGGACCGGGACTTCCGGATCAAGGATCCCGCGGTCATCCTCGATGAGCTTCGCTTCCTGCACCGCACGTACGGGGTGACCCAGTTCAACTTCCTGCACGACAACTTCGCCAACAAGCGTACGTACCTCGACGAGTTCGTGTCCTATTTCTCCGAGCACAACGACATGTTCGAGTGGGGCTGCGCGGTCCGACCGGACAATGTCAACCCGTCCCTGCTGCGGCGCATGGCCGACGCGGGATGCTTCAACATCTTCTGCGGCACGGACGCGGGGTCGGAGAAGATCCTCAAGGCCATGCTGAAGATGCCCTCGACGAAGCGGACCTACGAGTTCTTCCGGTCCGCCCAGGAAGTGGGCATCCAGTTCGAGACGAACACGATCGTGGGCTACCCGGACGAGAGCGCCGAAGACCTCGAAAAGGCGCTGGAGGTCGTCTTCGACGCGATCGCCTACGGTGCTGTCAACAGTGACCTCAGTGTGCTTCAGCCGCTTCCCGGCGCTGAGATCACGGATGAATACCGGGCCGACCTCGAACCGCTCGAAAGCGGACTCGACGTCATGGGCACCTTCCTCCCGTCGGACGTCCGCGCGCTCATCAAGGACGATCTGGCGACCTTCACCGGATTCAGCTTCATCCGTAGAGGGAATCGGGACTACGAGTACTACCAGGACGTGCTGCGCCTTTCCCGGTATTTCACGCGCCGCTATTACCACCTGCTGCGATTCCTCAAGCAGGGTGCGGGACACACGTACGTCGCATTCATCGACGCACTGCTCGAACGGGCCGCCATGCCCATCGAGGAAGCGCTCGCCGAGATCCTGACGGGCATCGAGGGTGTGCATGCGCAAGCCGCCAAGGCGCTGTTCGCCTACGACTCGATGCTTGCGGAGTTCCGGGGGGACGAGGTCGAGGAAGAGCTCGTCAACGTGTACCGGCGGCCCGCCACCGTGGAGGAAAAGCCGCATTTCCTGATCGCGGACTTCGATGTCGACGTCGTCACGATGATTTCCGACCCGCGCGAAATCACCTGGAAGCCGGAGCTGAGCCGTCCGACGGTCGTGGTCGTGTATCGGGCGAGTGAGGCAGAGGTGTCGACTCTCCGTCTGACGCCGGCGCAGGCCAAGGTGTTCAAGGCCCTCATGCCGCGCGGGCGGGAAGAACGCGAGGCGCTCCTCGCGAACGTCGCCCCCGGCCGGCCGCGCGAGGTCGCGACGGCGGTGGCAGGGTTGTGTGCGCGCATCGACGCCTCGCCGGACGCCCCCCAACGGACCCCTCCGGTGGTCGACAGCCCCCTCGTGGCCACGTGAACGTGACGCGCCCCGTCATCGTCGAGGTCGACGACGACCCGATCCGATGGCACGGACCCACGGGAGGCGACTACCTGAGCCGTTGGTTCGCCGCGGCGAGCCAACGCAGCCGGCTCGATCTCATGTGGGTCGCCGACGACGGGCTGAGCCAGCACTACCGCGTCCAGCAGGGCGCGTCCTTCTCCGACGGGAGCCCGGTGCGTGCGCGCGATCACGCCCGGGCGATCCGGACCGCGCTCACGGTCCCGTCGCTCCAGCGGTTCCTGCGCGACATCCGCGCGGTCCGCACATCGAAGGACGCACTCGTCATCGAGCTCCGCCGCCAGGCGCCGCACCTTCCCAGCCTGCTCCGGAGCGTCGATCTCGCTCCGATCTCGTCGTGCGGGCAACTGTCCTCCGGCACGTACGAGCGTGCCGTGCGCACCGCCGATGACGAGTACTGGCTCGAACCCGTCAAGGCCGGCACGCCACCTGTGCGGGTGCTCGTCCGACGGGATCCGCACGACGCCCCGGAGAGGTTCCGGCGCGGCGAGGTCGATGTGACGTGCGCGACGGCGTTTCCGCTCGACCGCGTCCCGGACTTCGCGGACAGCCAGGTGTTCCACACGGCACCGACCGCGATCGAGATGTGTCTGGAGATCAACCCCGACAGCCCGTCGGTGGCGGGTGACGCGGAGTTCCGTCGCCGGCTTCTCGGCGCGATGCGCTACGACCGCCTTGTCGCGCGGTGCTGGAACGGTGCGGAGTCGGCGGCGCCCGACCACCACGTCGAGGCACCGCCGAGCACCGTCGGTTCCGGCGTACGGCTGCGCCTGGGGTACTGGGACTACTACCCCAACCGGGACGTGGCCGAAGAGGTCGCGGCCCAGCTGACCGAGAACCTCGGTGTCGAGGTCGAGCTGGCGCTCGCCGACTACGTCTCGGGCTCGGCGCAGTCCTGCGATGTGCTCCTCGCGTTGCGAGGCCCGCTCTTCGAGGATCCGATCTGTGCTCTGGACCTGCTCGACCCGGCGCGCCGTGACCCCGTCCTCGCGCCGCTGCTGCACCGGCTGTCCGAAGTCCCGGACGACGATGCGGCGTACGACGAGTTGCGTCGAGCGGTCCGCGAGCGGTGTCCGGTCCTGCCGCTCCTGCGTCTTAGAGGCCACTGGCTGCAACGCGAGGCACTGGTGGGCCGGCCCTGGCCGCCGATGGGCGCCGTGCGCTTCCCCCGGTTCAGCTGGAACGCCGATTCCTCCTGATCTTCGTCAAACGGTGATCTCGCTACGAAGGAAGGCCAGGGATGGCTGACGGAATCGAGCGCTACGTTCTCTCGCCCGCGGCGACCTGGTCCCGCGACGGCGACGAGCTGCGCGTTTTTTCCGACGAGGTACTGCTGGTCCGACGCTGCCCCGAAGCGATGTTCGCCTGGCTCGAAGCGGTCTCCGACGAGCCGGCCGGCCTCCCCGCGCCGAGCGGAAGCCGAGTGGACGCCATCGTGCGTACGCTTCTTCGGCTTCGCCTCGTAGTCGCACCGTTCGACCGCTCGTGGCACTCGTCCGCCTGGAGGAACCAGGTCGAGTACTTCGCGGCCCTCGGCCTTGATGCCGGCGCGGCACAGGACCGGCTGCGCGCGGCGCACGTGACCGTTCTCGGCGTCGGCGGCATCGGCGGCGCGGTGCTGGCCGAGATCGTGGGCGCGGGAGTGGGCGGGCTCACGCTCGTGGACGGCGACCGGGTCGCGCTGGAGAACTTGAACCGCCAATATCTCTACCGGCGTTGTGACGTCGGACGGGCAAAGGTCGATGTGGCCCGCGAGTGGGTGCGTGAGCGCCTCCCCGAAGCGGAGCCGACCGCTGTCATGGAAACCATCACGACCAGCGAGGCGCTGGTGCCGTACCTGCGCGAAGGCGGGTTCCTCGTTGTCGCGGCCGACCGTCCCGCATCGCTGCCGGAACTGTGCGCTCAAGCATGTCTGGAGCGCGGAGCGTCGATGATCACGGGAGGCTGCGGCCTCCGAGTGGGGTCGAGCGGCCCACTGATCCGGCCCGCCGACGTCCCGGCCTTCATCGCGTCACGCCAAGAGGCGAAGGCCACGGCCGGAGCCGCGGTCACACCGATGGCGGCCTCGTTCGGCCCGGTCAATACGCTGGTGGGCGCGACGATGGGCCGCGATCTCATCTTCGGCATACTCGGTGTGAGCGCCCGAACGACTTCTCATCGCGTCGAGCTCCTGGGGACGGCTTTGGCCTGAGAGTGCGGGAGGTGAGCTCTGGCCTCGATCTTTCGTGAGGGTCCGTCAGCTTTTCGGCGGACCTTTCGGCTTGCCCGGCTGCATATTGTCATGCAGAGTTCTGGGTGTCTGAATAGCTTGTCGATGGCTCAGGTCCCGGGCCATAGGTGCCGTGTCCCGGAATGGTGGTGTTCGCGCATGGTGTCTTCCTGCGTCGTGAACGCCGGGCCCGCCTCGTCGGGCGTGATGACCCTGCGGTACGCGGCCGGCGCCGCCCCCGGTGAACGGCGGGCCTTCGCCGCCCCGGCCTCGCCGGGCCACGCTGTACTCTCTCGGGGCGTCGAGGAGCAGACCGGCTTCGCCTCGCTCGCGGCCCGCCGGACGCCCGGGCCGGTGGTGGGGCGTGAACTCGTCGCGGCACTAGGGGAGTTGCGCCGACGCGATCCGCGGCCGGACCCGGAACTTCCGGTAGGGCGGGCGGCCGCACCGCTCGACCGGTTCAAGGATCTGTACGTATGAAGGGGGACGGCATGAGCGAGGGCCCTGCCGCACGGCTGCAACAGCTCTTCGAAGGGCGCAGGCTGACCCCGACCCAGCGGCGCATCGCGCACTGCATGGTGCGCCGCGCCGCCGACGTGCCCTTCCTGTCCAGCGTCGAACTCGCCGAACTCGCCGGAGTCAGCCAGCCGTCGGTGACCCGGTTCGCGGTCGCCCTCGGCTTCGACGGCTACCCGGCACTCCGCCGCCACCTGCGCGAAGTGGCCCCTGCCACGACCGGCGAGGAGGCCGAGACCTCGTACAACGAGTACCAGCAGGCGGTGCTCGCCGAGATCGAGAACCTCCAGCACCTGGCCGGGCTGCTCGCCGACCCGCGCCCCGTCGAGGAGGCGGGCCGGCTGCTCGCCGCCTCCCGGCCGCTGCCCGTGCTCGGCCTGCGCGCGGCCTCCTCGCAGGCCCGCGGCTTCGCCTACTTCGCGGCCAAGGTCCACCCCGACGTCCGCCTGCTCGACGAGGGCGGCACCATGCTCGCCGACCGGATCGACGCCGCGCTGCGGGCCGGGGCCTCGGCGCTGCTGTGCTTCGCGCTGCCGCGCCACCCCAAGGAGGTCGTCGAGGCGCTCGCGTACGCGCAGTCGGTCGGGCTGACCGTGGTCACGGTCGCCGACTCGGCGTTCGCGCCGGTCGCCAAGTACAGCGACCTGCTGATCCCGGCGGCCGTCGGCACCGGCCTCGCCTTCGACACGGCGTGCGCGCCGATGCTGCTCGGCCGGGTCCTCCTGGAAGCCATGTGCGACGACCTCCCGGACGCGCAGGCCCGCCTGGAGGAGTTCGACGCGAAGGCCGCCGCGCGCGGCCTGTTCGTGGAGTAGCCCCACCCGGGTCGCTCTAAGAAACCGCTCATATTGCCCCGCTAACCTCCGCGCCAGTATGTGGAACGCACGGAGGTGGGACGTGGGTCGCGGAGGGCAGGCGCTGGCGCGCGTGGCGGTGATCGTACGGGCCGGGGCGGCCCCGCTGTGGTGGTTCGGCCTGCTGGCCGCGGGCCTCGGGGCCGTGCTGCCCGTGAGTCTGACGGGCCGCCGGATCGGGCTGCTCGCGGGAGCGGCGCTGTTCCTCGTCGCGGCTGCCGTCGTGTTCGCGGCCCGGCGCCGCCGCTACACGCACTTCGCGAAGGCCGCGTCCCGCGCCGCCAAGGCGGACTTCCTCCAGGACCGTTCCGTGACCGTACGCACCTGGCGGCGGGCCTGGCGCTGGTGGTTGCTGCTCGGCTTCCTCGCGGCGGCGGGCTCCTCCTTCGCGCTGCCCGGAGCCGGCGGCCTGCTGATGGCGGGTGCGGGCGCGGGTCTGTGGCTGAAGGCGGGCTGGCTGGGGCGCCTGGAGCGTACGGGCGACGCGCTGATCTGGGTGCGCACCGACTGGGTGCCGAAGGGCGGGCCGGTGGGCAAGAAGGTGCGGGGCTTCCGGACGACCGGGCTCGGCGCGGGCGACGCCGCACCCGGCGGGGCGCGGCGTCACTGAACGGGCCCGCAGAGGGCCGGAGTTCACACTTCCAGTTCGTTCTCGATCTTCTTGAGCTGGTGGCGGGCCATCGCGAGGTTGGCCCGCTTCTTGTCCAGCGCCATGTAGAGGAACAGGCCGCTGTTGCCCCGGCCTTTCAGGAGCCGGATGAGGTGGTACTGACCGCCCAGCGTGATCAGGATGTCCTCGATCTCGTCCTTGAGGCCGAGCAGCTCCATGGTCCGCACCTTGGCGCGCACCACGTCGGTGTTCCCGGCGGCGGCCACCGCCAGGTCGAGATCCTTGCCACCGCCCAGGGTGCCGAGCGCCATGCCGCTGCTGTAGTCGACGAGGGCCGCGCCCAGGCTGCCCTCGATCAAGGTCATCGCTTCCTTGAGGGTGGTTTCGGTGTTCGTCATCGGCGTTGTACTTCCTTTCCTTCGGGGGCTGTTCCGGCTCGGTGTGCCGGTGCCGTTCATGGGGTCTCCTGCCGGTCGAGCGCGCCGTCGATCAGCTCGCCGACGCGCGTACTGGAACGGCGTGCTTCGAGGTGCAGCCGGCCGACGTTGACGCGGGGGTCCGCGAGGAGCGTGAGCACGGCGCTGGAACCCGCCGCGTAGGTGGCGACGTAACCCGATTCGCCGCGCACGACCAACTCGCGGAAGCCGCCCTGGCCGGTGGTCTCGGTCAGCCGCTGGGCGACGCCGAGTGCGGCGGCGGTGAGCGCGGCGATCCCTTCGACGGCCTGCGGGGCGCCGTCCTGGGCGACCACGAAACCGTCGGAACTCGCCGCGAGCGCTCCGATGAGCTGGGGCAGCCTGGCTCTCAACCTCCTCAGCTCTTCGAGGACTTCAGCAACTTCCGCCTCCGCCGCCATCAGCTGTCTCCTCTCGGCGCGCTGCCGCAGTGCGCGGATCACAGCGTGGCCTCCAGTGCGTCGCGCAGTCGCCGGAGCAGCGCGACATCGGGGTCGGCCGTCTCCGCCGACATCCGGGCGAACCACGCGGGGACGGCGTCCGGCGGCGGCGTGCGGGCGCGCGGAGTCTCGACGGCCCCGACGGCCGCCAGCCTTCGCACGTCGATCAGGGTGTGGAACGCGGGGCGGCCGAGCGCCCGGGCGATGTCCTGCGGGGTGCGCGCCCCGTCGGCCCGTGTCAGCACCGCCCGCTGGCGCGGGGTGAGCGGGACGTCCGGGCGACGCCGGCTGCGCACCACGGGGGCGGCGTCCAGGTCCGGGCAGGGCCAGAGCCGGTCGAGGAGCTCTCTGCGGCGAGCCGCCTCCCGCTCCACCGCCGCGGCGGACACGGGCCTGACGGGACCGATCCAGTGGGCCACCCCGTACCGGAAACGGGTGGGGCCGCTGCTGGGGGCCAAAGCGAAGAACGCCGCGTCGTGCAGTGCGCCGAGGTGGCAGATCTCCAGCTCGCCGTCGCCGACCTGGCCGCTCTCCACCAGGAACCGGCCGACCCGGCCGCGCGGGCCCGCCCGGTCGACGGCCTCCCGCCAGCCCTCGGGCCGCAGGCGCCCGGCGGTGGTGAGCAGGACGTCTATGCCGGGCGCCGCGGGACTCTCCGCGTGCACCACCTGGCCGTCGCAGAGGTACAGGGTGCCGCGGTCGCGCAGCAGGGCACCGGTGGCCCGCTCGGCGACCAGGCGGACGAGCATGGGGGAGACGGGCGTTCGCGCCCGAGGGGCCGGCCCGGCCGGGGCGTCCGTCGCCGCGCTCATCACAGCACCAGCCGTTCGGCCAGGTCGCGCAGCCGCAGCCGGGCCAGGGCGAGATTGCCCTCCTCGCGGTCGAGCCACAGGTGCAGGAAGACGCTGCTGTCGAAGACCGTCTCGACGAAGCAGAGCACGTGGTAGGCGGTACGGGTGGTGATGATCAGGTCCTCGACGGACAGCACCGTCGCGGGCGGGCCCACGGCCGACAGGTCTTCGCCGCCGTCCGAGGGGGACGCGCCGAAGTCGGGGTGCTCGGCGGCCGTCCGTGCCAGCTCGGCGGTCTCGGCGGCGGTGACCTCGTGGTCACCGCCGGGCGAGTCGCCGATGACGCCGAGGGAGAGTCCGCTGGCCCAGTCGACCACGCCCGCCCCGAGCGCTCCGGGCAGCAGCATCGCCTCAAGCAGGAACTCGTCGATTCCGGGCACGCGGAATCCCCTCCCGGCGCGGCACATGGATGTGTTCGGCCCGCCGGAAAGAGCGTGCGGCGGTGACGGTGACGTTACGCACCGTGGCATCCCAGGGCGGGAGTTCTGGCATTTTCCAGTGGCGCATGCCCGGCTTGGCTAGAGTCCGACCCTTTGGGCAGAACCGAACTCCCGGAGTGCGTCCGCGAGTTCGGCCCCTCGCCCCGACGGCCGGCGCGGCCTTCTGTGCGTCCGCGGCTCTTTCGTGCGGGTCAGAGCAGGGCGTCCGCGTGGGCGCCGCCGGCCTCCTCGACCAGGTCCGCGATGGGCTGCGGGCTGCGTACGGTCGCGAACCTCACGCCCTCGGATGTGGCCGTGAAGCCGTAAATGCCGGGCCTGGCAAGGGAGTTGTACGAGTAGTGGTGGGCGAAGTAGTACGCGCCCGTGTCCAGGACCGCGGTGTAGTCGCCCTGTTCGAGCAGGGGCAGCGGGCGGTTCTCGGCGAGCAGGTCCCCGGCGAAGCAGGCGGGCCCCGCGATGTCCTGGGCGACGGTCGGGCCGGGCTTGGGCCGGCCCTTCGCGTCGTACGCCTCGATCCGCAGCGGCCAGGAGGCGGGCGCGTACACGGTGCGGGCCGCGATCTGCACGCCCGCGTGGGTGACCGCGATGGGGCGGCCGCCCGAGCTCTTCGCGTACTCGACCCGGGCGAGGACCAGACCGTGCTTGGCGAGCAGTGAGCGGCCGAACTCCGTCACCAGGCCGTACCGCCCGTCGAACAGTCCCGGCACCTCCTCCTTGAGGAGGCGTGCGTAAGCGGCGTACGTCGGCGTCTCCTCGTCGGAGCCGAAGTTGACGGGGAGGCCGCCGCCGATGTCGATGGTGTCGACCTGCTGCCGGCCCACCGCCGCGTTGATCTCCTCGGCGAGCTCGTAGACGGCCCCCACCCCCCGCGCCATGAGGGAGAGCGCCACGCCCTGCGAGCCGGAGTGCGTGTGCAGCCGGGTCAGCCAGGGGCGCTCCGCATACGCCCGTACGACCCAGTCCCGGGCGCCCTCGTCGAGCAGCGCCACCCCGAACTTGGACGTGGCCGTCGCGGTGGACAGCGCGTCGATGGACCCCGCGCCGAGCTGTGGGTTGACCCGGATGCCGATGGGCGAGGTGTTCGGCGCCGAGGCGGCCAGGGCGTCCAGGCGGGCCAGCTCCTGGGGGTTGTCCGCGTTGACGGCGATGCCCAGGGCCAGCGCCTCGCGCAGCTCGGCCGGGGTCTTGGCGGGGGAGTCGAGCACGGTGTCGGCGGGGCGCATCCCGGCGGCCCTGGCCAGCGCCAGCTCGCCGGGGCTCGCGACCTCCGCGCCCAGGCCCTCGGCGAGCAGCAGCCGCAGGACCGGGACCAGCGGGCAGGCCTTCACGGCGAAGGCGTGCAGCACCGGGGCGTTGGTGACGGCGGCGAAGGCGGCCCGCAGGGCGGCGGCGCCCGCGCGGATGCCGGCGGTGTCGAGGAGGGCGACGATGGGGACGTCGGGCCCGGCCAGGCCCTGCTCCACCGCGGCCCGCACGGCCTGTTCGCGGCGCTCCGCCGCGGCGGTCCCGGCGGCGCGGGACGTTGCCTGGGAAGTCATGCGATCAAGCCAATCACCGGGTGGCCCCGAGCGCAGAGGCTACGCATCTATTGACTAGTTCTATTCAGTGACCCAGGATGTGAATATCTGGATCAGGTCACGAGGAGGCATCGCCATGTCAGGACCCCGCCCCGTACGGGCACCGCGCGGTACGGAACTGAGCGCCCTGGGATGGCAGCAGGAAGCCGCGCTGCGCATGCTCCAGAACAACCTCGACCCCGAGGTCGCCGAGCACCCCGACAAGCTCGTCGTCTACGGCGGCACCGGCAAGGCCGCCCGCGACTGGCGCTCCTTCGACGCCATGGTGCGTACGCTGCGCACGCTCAAGCAGGACGAGACGATGCTGGTCCAGTCCGGCCGCCCCGTCGGCGTCATGCAGACCCACGAGTGGGCGCCGCGCGTCCTGATCGCCAACTCCAACCTGGTCGGCGACTGGGCCAACTGGGAGGAGTTCCGCCGTCTGGAGGCCCTCGGCCTCACCATGTACGGCCAGATGACGGCCGGCTCCTGGATCTACATCGGTACGCAGGGCATCCTCCAGGGCACGTACGAGACGTTCGCCGCCGTGGCCGCCAAGAAGTTCAACGGCACGCTCGCCGGGACGATCACCCTGACCGCCGGCCTCGGCGGCATGGGCGGCGCCCAGCCGCTCGCCGTCACCATGAACGACGGCGTCGCGATCTGTATCGACGTCGACCCGCGCGCCATCGAGCGCCGCATCGAGCACCGCTACCTGGACGTGAAGGCGGACTCCCTGGAGCACGCACTCCAGCTCGCAGTGGAGGCCCGCGACGCCCGCCGCCCGCTCTCGATCGGCCTCCTCGGCAACGCGGCGGAGCTGCTCCCGCGCATGCTGGCCGAGGGCGCCCCGATCGACATCGTCACGGACCAGACCTCGGCCCACGACCCTCTCGCGTACCTCCCCATCGGCGTGGACTTCGACGACATGGCGTCGTACGCGGCGAAGGACCCGGCGGGCTTCACGACCCGGGCCCGCGAGTCGATGGCCAAGCACGTCGAGGCGATGGTCGGCTTCATGGACGCCGGCGCCGAGGTCTTCGACTACGGCAACTCCATCCGAGGCGAGGCCCAACTGGCGGGCTACGAGCGGGCGTTCGCGTTCCCCGGCTTCGTGCCGGCGTACATCCGCCCGCTGTTCTGCGAGGGCAAGGGCCCGTTCCGCTGGGCGGCCCTTTCGGGCGAGGCGTCCGACATCGCGAAGACGGACAAGGCGCTCCTGGAGCTGTTCCCCGAGAACGAGTCGCTGCACCGCTGGATCAAGATGGCCGGCGAGCGGGTCCATTTCCAGGGCCTCCCCGCGCGTATCTGCTGGCTCGGCCAGGGGGAGCGCGACAAGGCGGGCGACATGTTCAACGACATGGTCGGCAACGGCACCCTCGCAGCCCCCCTCGCGATCGGCCGCGACCACCTGGACTGCGGCTCGGTGGCCTCCCCGTACCGCGAGACCGAGGCGATGCTGGACGGTTCCGACGCGATCGCCGACTGGCCGCTCCTGAACGCGATGGTGAACGTCGCCTCCGGTGCGTCCTGGGTGTCCATCCACCACGGTGGCGGCGTCGGCATGGGCCGCTCCATCCACGCGGGCCAGGTGTCCGTGGCGGACGGCACGAAGCTCGCGGGCGAGAAGATCCGGCGCGTCCTCACGAACGACCCCGGGATGGGTGTCATCCGGCATGTCGACGCCGGGTACGACATCGCGGAGCGGGTGGCGGACGAGCGCGGGGTCCGCATCCCGATGCGGGAGGGCGAGTGACCCCGCCGGGCCCCACCCCGGGGGCGCTGCCCCCGGACCCCCGTTCGCGCCGTGAGAGCGCTCGTCCTCAATCGCCGGACGGGCTGGGTATGCCTGGTTACGGCGCTGCCAGGGGCGCGGGGAACTGCGCGACCGGCCACGCACGGCCCGCGGCCGAACCGCACCCCCCGGAGGCCCGCGGCGGCGCCGCTGAGTGTCACAGCGGGAAGGGGCGGGGTGGGGACTCCTCCCAGGGGGCCTCCTTCCAGGAGATGTGGCGCCAGCTCGCGCCCATCGGCCGCGACCCCGACACCCGCGGCTACCGCCGCCACGCCTGGACCGCCGCCGACGCCGACTGCCGCGCCTGGTTCCGCGCCCAGGCCGAGGCACGCGGACTCACCTACGAGCTCGACCGCAACGGCAACCAGTGGGCCTGGGCCGGAGACCCGGCGGCCGGAGACGCCGTCGTCACGGGGTCGCACCTGGACTCCGTACCGGACGGCGGCGCCTTCGACGGCCCCCTGGGCGTCGTCTCGTCCTTCGCCGCGCTCGATGAACTCCGGCGAAGGAACGCCCAGTTGAACCGTCCCCTCGCCATCGCCAACTTCGGCGACGAAGAGGGCGCCCGCTTCGGCCTCGCCTGCGTCGGGTCCCGGCTCGCCGCCGGACAGCTCACCGTCGACGCCGCGCACCGTCTCCGCGACGCGGACGGCGTCAGCCTCCCGCAAGCCATGGAGCGCGCCGGGTACGACCCGGACACCATCGGCCCGGACCCCGAACGCCTCGCCCGCATCGGCGCGTTCGTGGAGCTGCACGTCGAGCAGGGGCGGGCGCTCGACCTGAGCGGGGACGCCGTCGGCATCGCCTCCGCGATCTGGCCGCACGGCCGCTGGCGGTTCGACTTCGCGGGGGAGGCCAACCACGCCGGCACCACCCGCCTGGTCGACCGCCGAGACCCGATGCTGACGTACGCCGAGACCGTCCTCGCCGCCCGCCGGGAGGCCGAACTCGCGGGCGCCGTCGCGACGTTCGGCAAGATCTCGTGCGAGCCCAACGGGGTCAACGCCATCCCCTCACTGGTGCGCGGCTGGCTGGACTCGCGGGCCGCCGACCAATCCACCCTGGACACGGTCGTCGCCGCGATCGAGCAAGCCGCCAAGGAGCGCGCCGAGCGGGACGGCGTCGATCTCGCCGTCGTACGCGAGTCGTTCACGCCCGTCGTGGAGTTCGAGCACGCGCTGCGGGACGAGATCGCCAAGATCCTCGGCGGTCACACCCCGGTCCTGGGGACCGGCGCGGGACACGACGCCGGAATCCTGTCCGGCTCGATCCCGACCGCCATGCTGTTCGTACGCAACCCCACCGGCGTCTCGCACTCCCCGGCCGAGTTCGCCGGCGAGGACGACTGCGTCGCCGGGGTGCTCGCACTCGCCGATGTACTGGAGGGCCTGGCGTGCAGGTGACGTACTGGCTGGAACACGCCTGGCTCGACCCCGACGTCGAGCCGGGCGTGGTCGTGGAGGTCAACGACGGCCGAATCGCCGCTGTCCGCAAGGGATTTGAGGCGCCGCCGCCCGGTGCAGTGGTGCTGCGCGGGTTCACGATCCCCGGGCTCGCCAACGCCCACTCGCACGCCTTCCACCGCGCCCTGCGCTCCACCGTGCAGGTCGGCTCCGGGACGTTCTGGACCTGGCGCGAGGTCATGTACCAGGTCGCGTCCCGGCTCACCCCGGACACCTACCACGCCCTCGCCCGCGCCGTGTACGCGGAGATGGCGCTGGCGGGGATCACCGCGGTCGGCGAGTTCCACTACGTCCACCACGCGCCGGGCGGCACCCCGTACGACGACCCCAACGCGATGGGCGAGGCGCTGATCGCCGCGGCCGCCGAGGCGGGCATCCGCATCACCCTGCTCGACACGGCCTACCTCTCCTCCGGCTTCGGCGCCGCCCCCGACCGGCACCAGCTCCGCTTCTCGGACGGTACGGCCGAGGCCTGGGCGGAACGCTGCTCGGCCCTCAAGGACCGCGAGCACGCCAGGATCGGCGCGGCCATCCACTCCGTACGGGCCGTCCCCGCACGGGAGTTGGGCACGGTCGCGGGGTGGGCCGGGGCGCGGCGGGCCCCGCTGCACGTGCACCTGTCCGAACAGACGGCGGAGAACGACGCCTGCCTCGACGCGTACGGCATGACGCCGACCCAGCTGCTCTCCGAGCACGGGGTGCTGGGGGCCCGTACGACGGGTGTCCACAACACCCACCTCACCGACGGGGACATCTCGCTGCTCGGCTCCACCGGTACGGGCACCTGCATGTGTCCCACCACCGAGCGCGACCTCGCGGACGGCATCGGCCCCGCGCCCGCCCTCCAGCGGGCCGGGTCCCCTCTGTCGCTCGGCAGCGACAGCCATGCCGTGATCGACATCCTGGAGGAGGCGCGGGCGATGGAACTCGACGAGCGGCTACGTACGCGGACTCGGGGGCACTGGACGGCGGCGGCGCTGCTGCGTGCCGCGACCGTGGACGGGCAGGCGGCCCTCGGCTGGGCCGAGGCGGGCCGCATCGAGGCGGGGTCTTTGGCGGACCTCACGACGATCGCGCTCGACTCCGTCCGGACGGCGGGGCCGGTGCCTCGGCTCGCCGCGGAGACGGCGGTGTTCGCGGCGTCTTCGTCCGACGTCCGGCATGTGGTGGTCGGCGGCCGTCAGGTGGTGCGGGACGGCTCCCACGCCCTGATACCCGACGTGCCGTCGGAACTGGCGACGGCGATCGCAGCGCTGAGATCGTAGGCATCTCTCGGGCGGGGTGCCCTGGGGCTCCGCCCCAGACCCCGTATCGCGCCTGAAGGGCGCTCGTCCTCAAACTCCCCAAGGCATTAAGGGCCAGGGGGGACCCCCATGACAGGCTGAAATGCTCCGACGCGGGCCAGCACAGAGGTAGTTAGGGGCGCGGGGAACTGCGCGATCAGCCTCCACCGGGCCGCAGGCCATCAACCACCGACTCAGCCCCTCCGGCGTTTGAGGAGCGGGGGCCCGGGGGCAGCGCTCCCGGCAACGGAGCTCAGCCCTCTCCCACCCCCGGAGGGTCTCGGGAAGGGGCGGGGTGGGGAAAAGAAAGGACACCAATGAGCAGCACCCTCGTACACAACATCACCACCCTCGTCACCAACGACCCCGAAAGGGGAAACGGCCCCCTGGGCCTCATCCAGGACGCCGCCCTGGTCGTCGAAGACGAAAAGATCGCCTGGGTCGGGCCCAGCCAGGACGCCCCGCCCACCGACACCGCCCATGACGCCAAGCGCCGAGCCGTGATCCCCGGATTCGTCGACTCCCACTCCCACCTGGTCTTCGCCGGCGACCGCACCCAGGAGTTCAACGCCCGCATGTCCGGCCAGGCGTATGCCGCCGGCGGCATCCGTACCACCGTCGCCGCCACCCGCGCCGCGAGCGACGAGGAGCTGGGGGACAACGTCGCCCGGTATCTCGCCGAGGCGCTGCGGCAGGGCACCACGACCCTGGAGACCAAGTCCGGGTACGGGCTCACCGTCCAGGACGAAGCCCGCGCGCTGCGCATCGCCGCGGAGCACACCGACGAGGTCACCTACCTCGGCGCGCACATCGTGGCCCCGGAGTACGCCGACGACCCGGCCGGATACGTCGCCCTGGTCACCGGCGAGATGCTCGACGCCTGCGCCCCGTACGCCCGTTGGGTCGATGTGTTCTGTGAGAAGGGTGCGTTTGATGGGGATCAGGCTCGTGCCGTCCTCACTGCCGGCAAGGCCAAGGGGCTGATGCCGCGTGTTCACGCCAATCAGCTGACGTACGGCCCGGGCGTGCAGCTCGCCGTCGAGCTGGAGGCCGCGTCCGCCGACCACTGCACCCACCTCACCGACGCGGACGTCGACGCCCTCGCCAACAGCGCGACGGTCGCGACGCTCCTGCCCGGCGCCGAGTTCTCCACCCGGGCCCCATGGCCGGACGCCAGGCGGCTGTTGGACGCGGGCGCGACCGTCGCGCTGTCCACCGACTGCAACCCCGGGTCGTCCTTCACGTCCTCGATGCCGTTCTGCATCGCGCTCGCCGTACGGGACATGAAGATGACCCCGGACGAGGCGATCTGGTCCGCCACCGCGGGGGGCGCCGCCGCGCTGCGCCGCACCGACATCGGCCGTCTCACCCCGGGCGCCCGCGCCGACCTGGCGTTCCTGGACGCGCCCTCGCACGTCCACCTCGCCTACCGGCCCGGCGTCCCGCTGGTGAGCGAGGTCTGGCGGGCGGGCCGCAGGGCCTGACCGGGACCGTTCGGACACGGGTTCTCACGGCGCCGGGGCCCGCCGCTCCAGGCGGGCCACCCAGCGCCGCAGGCCCAGCGAGAACACCCAGGCCAGGACGAACAGGCCGGTCGCCACGGCCACCGTCAGCCAGCGCAGGTCCTTCGACACCAGGAGATGCGCGCCCGCGCCCGGGTGCACCTGGTTGAGCAGCACGTGGAAGAAGAAGGCCAGCGCGACCAGGTACAGCCCGTACCAGGCGAACCGGTTCCATTCCTTGAGCACCCGCCCGTCCATGCCGGCCAGCGGCAGCATCCCGAACACCACGACCTCGACGCCGCCCACCACGGCCACGCCGACCGTGTACGCGAGCACGTACGCCATGCTCCCGGGATCGGCGCCGCGCCCGGCCTCGACGAGGGGCGCGCCCAGCGTCCAGACCAGCAGCGAGGCCGCCAGCGTGCAGATCGCGGCAACCAGCATGGCCTGCCCCTTCGGCACACCGCCGGAGACGCGCGGCGGCGTGCCGAGCACCAGGTACACCGCTACGAGCCCGTAGACGTACGGCACGGGAGACTCCAGCCACCTCGAAAGCCCCGCCATCACCACGGCGAGCATCAACCCGGCCGGAACCACGCGGAGTTCGGCCGGGACACCACCCCGGCCCGGACGCAGCAGGGAGTCCTTCGTCTTCTCGTACGTCGTGAGGATGAGCAGCATCCCGGCGGCCGCACCGATCACCTTGACGGCGGTCTGCGCGCTCCAGTGGGTCGTGGCGTCGGCCCACACGACGAGCGTCCCGCCGCCGACGGCGTAGCAGCTCATCCGCAGCCAGCCGGGCACCCTGGCGCGCTCGGTGTCCTGCCGCCGCCTGCGCCACCAGCGGGTCAGCGCGTTCTCGGCGAGCTGCGAGGGGAACGCCTTCTCCAGGAGCAGCACCATGAACAGGAACCAGACGGCGAGCCCCGCCGAACCCGCCAAGTCCTTGAGCGCCCAGGAGACTTCGGCGGGCGTCCGCAGACTCCCGACGAGGCCGGTTCCGTGACCGCCTCCGGTCCCGCTGTTCCCGCCCGTGGGCGTGGGCGTGGGCTTGGTCGAGGTCGAGGGGGAAGGCCCGGGGGCCGGGTCACCCGAGGCCTCCTGCGAGCGGGTCGGGCCCGGCGAGTCGCGCTCCGTGACGGGGGTGTCCCCTGTCGCCTGTGCCCGTGGACTCGGGCTCGGGCTCGGATCCTGGCCCGGGTGGCGGTCGGTGCCGTCGCCCTGGCCGGGGGACGAGTCCCGGGAGCCCTTCTCGTCAGGCGGAGGGGGAGGCGGTGGTGGCTGAGGGGGCGGGGGAGGCGGCACCGGCGGGGTGACCGCCGGCGCGGTCACCGTGAACGGCGCCGAGGCCGTCAGCTCCTTTCCCGGCGTGGTGCGGCCCCCCGAGACGGCAACCGACAGCCCCTGGCAGGTCACGGTCACCTTGTGCCGGCCGGCCGCGGACCCCGCCGGTACCGCGAAGGAGGTCCTGAGCGTCCAGTCCGCCCTCGACGCGGTTCCGGAGGCGACGGCCGTTCCGTCCCACAGGACAGTGGCCGCCGCACCGCACTGGAACGCCGTACCGAGGACGTTCACGGTGCTGCGGAGTGCGCCGGACCCGGGTGTGAGCGAGACCGAGGGCGGTGGCAGAACCGGCGGCGGTGGTGGCTCCGGCGCGAGGACCCGGAAGGTCCCGCTCCGGCGCACCGACGGGCGCGACGCGCAGGTGGCGACCACCGTGTACGTCCTGGGCGCCGCGTCGGCCGGCACGACGTACCGGTACGTGAAGGCGCCCGACGCGTCGGTCCGACCCGTGACCGGTGGGAAGAGGTCGCTGGTCAGGGTGAGCGGCCCGGCGAACCCGTCACCCTTGCCCGCACAGTCGAAGCCGCTCCCGTTCACATGGAGGGGTCCGCCGCGCTTGGCCGTCGGGTAGACCGAGAACACCGGGTTCGCGGACGGCTGCGGTGCCCCGATGTGCGGCGGAGCGGGAGATGTGGGCCCGGCCAGTGGCGTGGAAGGGCCGGGCCCCGGCGTGGATCCAGAGGATGCGGAGCCGACCGCGGCGGCCGTCGCCGCCGTGGTCACCATGCGTTCGGGCGCCGCCGGATCCGGCACCCAGGTGACGGCCGGCAGCACTGCCGCCGAGCACACCGCCACGCACAAACTCCGCCGCCACAGCCTCTTCTCCATCGGCTGCGCCCCCTTGGATCCGCACGGCCCTCCCCGGACCGTTCCGCCTCCCGGTTACGTGCCATGGGACGCCCGGGACCCGCATCCACGGTTCCGGAGCGTGGGCGGCGCACAGGAGCGCGATGTCCCAGTGGATATGCGCTGTGCGCCCCTCAGGGCCTCAGAGCCTGTGTCCGGACCCCGTCCGCATCAGACACGGGCTCACAGGCGGAGGCCGTCAAGAACTGGCCAGGCGCTCGATCTCCGCCGTCTCGCCCGTCGCGAGCAGCCCGAAGAGCCGCAGCACCTCGTCCTTGGACACGCCGGACAGCTGGCGCGGGGGCGCGTCCGGGTCGTCCAGGTTCTCCCAGAGGAGCCAGAGCAGCTCGCCGCTCGGGAAGGCGCTCAGGGACCAGCCGTTCTCGTGGGTCAGGGAGACGTCGGGGTGCTCGTCGTCGGCATCGGCCAGGCCGTCGAGAATCGTGCGCATCGTCGCCTCGTCGGGCTCCTCGACGGAGGTGCCCGAGAGGTCGGTCATGAAGTAGCTCATACCGTGCATTAGCTCACGCCGAGCGCCACAGCCGTACGTCCGGGCCCACCCGCCCCGGTCGCCGTCAAGCCCAAGAAGGGGCCAAATCGACGACGGCGTACCAACCTTCACCGTATGGTCACAAACTGCGGGAGGGTACCTACCGTCGGGTGAAATCGACCGGTACCGTCCAGGTTCAGCGTGGCTCAGGGGGAGACCGGGGGGTCGAAAGTTGAGCAGTCTGCGCGGAAGCGGCGCCGCCGAGGGCGCACGGGGTCGGATACGAGTGGCGAGGCCCGGCGATCTGAGTGCCGGGGAACTGGAAGTCTGGCGCGAGCTGCGGGCCAAGTCGCAGTCGCCGGAGAATCCTTTCATGGAACCGGAGTTCACCCTGGCCGTCGGCCGGGTGCGGTCGTCGGCGCGGGTGGCCGTGGTGTACGAGGACGGCGAGCCGGTGGCCTTCTTCCCTTACGAGAAGGGGAAGTTGGGGCAGGGGCGCGCCATCGGGTTCGGTGTTTCGGACTGCCAGGGGGTGATCGCGCGGCCTGAACTCACCCTGGAACGCGATGAGTTGATGCGTGCCTGTGGGCTGTCGTCCTGGGAGTTCGACAACCTGGAGGCCGGCCAGTCGCTGTTCGTGCCGGACGCCGCCGCCGAGTACGCCTCCTTCGTGATCGACGTGGGGGCCGGTTACGAGGCGTACGAAACGATCCTGCGTCAGCAGTCGCCGAAGTTCTTCAAGACGACCACCGCCAAGGAGCGCCGGCTCGGCCGGCAGGCCGGGGAGGTGCGGTTCGTCTTCGACGAGCGGGACCCGGCGGCACTGGCCCGGCTCATGGAGTGGAAGTCCGCGCAGTACCGCCGCACCGGGCGGCGCGACCGGTTCGCCCAGGAGTGGATCAACACCCTGGTGCAGCAGCTCGCCCACACCCGCGCGCCCGGCTGCTCGGGGGTGCTCTCCGTGCTCTACGCGGGGGAGCAGCCGGTGGCCGCGCACTTCGGGCTGCGCTCGCGCACCGTCCTGGCCTGCTGGTTCCCGGCGTACGACCCGGAGTTCGCCAAGTTCTCGCCGGGTCTGGTGCTCCATCTGCGGATGGCCGAGGCCGCCGCGGCCGAGGGCATCGGGATGCTCGACCTCGGGCGGGGGGCCGCCGAGTACAAGGACGCGCTGAAGACCGGCGAGATACCGGTGTACGAGGGGGCGTCCACCCGGCCCGGCGCGGGCGCGGTGCTGCACTGGATCGGCCGCGAGCCGTCCCGCCGGGCGCACGGATTCGTACGGAAGCGGCCGAGGCTCGCCGAGTTCGCGCAGCGCGGCCTCAAGCGGGCCGGGCAGCTGCGCGGCGCCGGAAAGTAGCCCCCGTGGGGGGTGTTGAGCACTTCAGGAGACCCAGCACGGGGGGAACGCAGTGTCGGACAGGTCGTCGTATTCATCGCACGGGCCGGAGGCCCAGGGCCTTGTGAGACAGCAGGGCATCAGGCAGGGGATCAGCGTGGGGGAGCTGGATCTCGACGGCCTGGACGGGGACGTGCTGTCGCTGACGCCCGCGCCGGGCGGGCCGCCGGTCGGGCCCGGCGAGGTGTACGTCCTGGTCAGGCTGCGGGGGCGGCCGGTCGGGACGGTGATCGGGCAGGTCAGGGAGGGCGAGGACGCGGCCGAGGTGCTCGCGACGGCGGCCCGCAAGCAGCTCACCGGGTTCGTGCCCGATGAGCGGCCCGCGCCCGCGCTCCTGCCGCGCGCCAGCGTCGTCGTCGCCACGAGGGAGCGGGCGAGCCAACTCGCCCGCGCGCTCGACTCGTTGCTCGGCCAGGACCACCCCGACTACGAGATCCTCGTCGTCGACAACAACCCCGCCACCGACCAGACCCGCGAACTCGTCGAGCAGCGCTACAAGGCGCTCGGCGTGCGCTACGTCGTCGAGCCCGTGCCGGGTCTCGCCGCCGCCCACAACCGGGGCGTCGCGGCCGCGCACGGCGAGATCCTCGCGTTCACCGACGACGACGTGATCGCCGACCGGCGCTGGCTGTCCTCGCTGGCCGCGCCCTTCGCCGACGACCCACGGCTCGGCTGCGTCACCGGCCTGATCCTGCCGGCCCGCCTCACCACCCCGGCCCAGATCCTCCTGGAGAGCCACGGCGGCTTCACCAAGGGCTTCGCGCCGCGCCACTTCGACCCGCGCAGGCCCCCGGCCGACGAGCCGCTGTTCCCGTTCACGGCGGGCCGGTTCGGCTCCGGCGCCAACATGGCCTTCCGGGCGAGCGCCCTCCGCGCGGTCGGCGGCTTCGACCCGGCCACAGGCACCGGAACCCCGGCGAAGGGCGGCGACGACCTGTACGCCTTCGCCCGGGTCGTCGTCGCGGGCCACCGGCTCAGCTACACGCCGGAGGCGCTCGTGTGGCACCACCACCGCGAGACCTGGCAGGACCTGGAGAACCAGGCGTACGGATACGGCGCCGGGCTCACCGCCTACCTCACCGCGATCATCGTGCGCCGCCCGGCGCTGCTGCCCGCGCTGCTCGCCCGGGTGCCGCGCGGCCTCGCGCACGCCCTGGCGATCAGCGCCCACCGCGACGCGGGCGAGCAGTCCGTGCCGGGCGAGCACGGCTCGCAGAGCTACCCGTGGCCGCGCTCGCTGTCCCGTCTTGAGCGCCGGGGCATGCTGTACGGGCCGCTCGGCTACCTCCGCGCCCGGCGCCGGGTGCGCGGCCACCGGCTGCCCTGGGAGGCGGCCCGATGAGCCCGCCGCGCACCGACGCACCCCGCATCCCGGTGCTCCTGTACCACGCGGTGATGGACGACCCGCCCGACTGGATCGCCGAATTCACCGTCGCACCAAGGGAGTTCGAGGCCCAGCTCGACGCGATCCGCGACAGCGGACGTACGCCGGTGACCATCAGCACGCTCGCCGCGCACTTCGCCGGGCGGGCCCCGCTGCCGCCGAGGCCCGTCGCGCTCACCTTCGACGACGGGTTCGCCGACCTGCCGGGCCGCACCGCCGAGGCGCTCGCCGAACGCGGCATGCCCGCCACCGCCTACCTCACGACCGGCGCGATCACGCCCGGCAGGCGGAGCCTGCTGCCGCCCGCGCCGATGATGACCCTCGACCAGGCGAAGCCGCTTGAGGAGTACGGCCTTGAGATCGGCGGGCACACCGTCTCGCACCCCCAGCTCGACACCCTCACGGCGCGGGCGCTGAGGCGCGAACTCACCGAATCCAAGGCCGAGTTGGAGGACGCGCTCGGCCATCGCGTCGACCATCTCGCCTACCCGCACGGCTACAACAGCCGCGCGGTGCGCAGGGCCGCGCGCGCCGCCGGGTACGAGACGGCCGTCGCGGTACGGCACGCGCTCAGCTCGGAGCGCGACGAGGCGTACCGCATCGCCCGGCTCATCCTGCGCCGCACCCACACCGTCGCAGACATCGAGGCATGGATGCGCGGGGAGGGGGCACGGGTCGCCCCGTACAACGACGCGCCGCGGACGGTGGGTTGGCGGCTCTACCGGCGCACCAGAGCCCTGGTGAAGGGGCCGGTTTTCGCGGGGTGACGGGAGCGGGGGCGGTCTGCGGTGTAGCCACACAAACGCGAAGAGTGTTCCTATACTTCGCTCAGGCGCAGGATCTCAAGGGGAACAGCCAGTAGAACAGCCAGGGGACAGCGGCGTGACGGCCGTGACCACATCTGTGGGGGGAGTCGCACTGTGCAGCAACGTGTGCCCACGCCGGTCCAGGGGAGCAAGCAGCAGCCCCCCGACGACCCGGCCAAGGAGCAGACGGCCGACGCGCCGACGAAGGGCTCGCGACGCTGGCCGAGACCGGATCTGATACAGCCTCAAATCCTGTTCAGCTGGCTCCCGTTGGTGATCGCGACCGCCTTATGGTTGTACGCGCTGCCGCACATCGACTACCGGCACATGGGCGACTGGGGCCTGCTCGACCAGCTGCCCGCCGCGTTCTACCTCTCGCTCGCCGTCCTCACCGGCGGCTTCGTCGTCAGCCTGCGGCGGGCGGGCACCGCACCCTGGTGGCCGGGCCTCTACAGCGTCGCCCTGCTCCTCGCCCTCAAGGCGCCGACCGCGATCCTGTACGACTCGGTGCGCTACCCCTGGTCCTCCAAGCACGACGCGGTGGTCAACCACCTCCTCGCCAACCAGGAGCTGCGGCCGGGCGTGCCGCTGTCCGGAAACATGGCGGCGTACGACCAGTGGCCCGGCTTCTTCACGCTCAACGCGGGCCTGGTGCGGGCCTTCGGCGTGGACACCGCGGCCTCGTACCTCAACTGGGCCTCGCTCTTCTACGGCGTCGTCCTCATCCCCGTACTCGTCCTGATCTACCGCACCTTCGCCGAGGACTGGCGCCTGGTGTGGACCGGCGTGTGGATCTTCGAGGTCGCCAACTGGGTCGGCCAGGACTACTTCTCGCCCCAGGGCATGGCGCTGATCCTGGACCTGGCCGTACTGGCCGTGGTCTTCCGGCACTTCGTACGCCCCGGCTCCGCGGGCGAGCTTCGCTCGCGGGCCAACCTCGACCCGGCGGCGGCCAGCGTCCCGCCGCCGACGACCGGGCGCCAGCGCGCGGTCTGCATCGCGATCCTGGCCCCGCTGATCGCCGCCATCAACTTCACCCACCAGCTCACACCGGTGATGCTGTGCGTCGCCCTGGTCGCCCTCAACCTGACCCGGCGCTACCGCAACCCCGGGCTGCTCGTCGTCACGGCCGTGATCATGCTGATCTGGGACGTCACGATGGGCCGGCCCCTGTTCGTGGAGACGCTCTCCTCCCTGAAGGAGTCGGTGGGCAACCTCCTCAACAACTCGCGGGCGGGATACGCGGGTGAACTCACGGGCCCCGGACCGGTGTTGCAGGGCCGCGCAGATGTCGTCATGGTCCTGGTGATCGCCGGGTTGGCGGCCGTCGCGGTCGTCCTGCGCCGAAAACTGGTGAAGAGCGCCCTGCCGCTGCTGTTGGTGTCGATCGCGCCGGTGCCGCTGTTCGCCGTCAACGACTACGGCGGCGAAATGCTCTTCCGCGTCTACCTGTTCGGGCTGCCGGGCGCCGCGTTCTTCGCGGCGGCGGCGCTCGTGCCCGCGGCGGCGGGGCAGGGGAAGGGGCGGATCAGACCCGTCGTACGCCAACGGGTCGCGGCCGTCGCCCTGCCGCTGGTGCTCGTCCTCCTTGTGGCCGGGTTCATCCCCGCGTACTACGGCAAGGAGCGCATGTACTACACGCCGCCCGCCGAGACGGCGATGGTGACCAAGGTGCTCGACAACGCGCCCAAGGGCTCGATGATCCTGGCCGTCACCGGCTCCTTCCCGCAGGCGCTGCACCGCTACGACCAGCTGGAGCACTGGTACGTCGCGGAGCAGGAGGAGCCGCAGAACGCGATCATGCTGCGGGATCCGGTGGGGTACGTGGTGCCTCAACTGCCCAAGGACGGGCGGCCCGTGTACTTCATCCTCACGCGGACGCAGGACGTCTACACGGCGGGCGAGGGGCTGCTTCCCGCGGGGGGCTTCGCGGAACTGAAGTCGAAGCTTGAGGCTTCGCCGAGGTTCAGGGTGATTGATGGGAATGCGTACGGGACGGTGCTGCAGTATGTGGCCCCGCGCCCTGGGTGACCCCTCCGGGGGTGGCGTACTCGGGCGCGGCCCGGTGGTCGTCCTGGGGCTCCGCCCCAGACCCCGTTCGCGCCTGAAGGGCGCTCGTCCTCAATCGCCGGACGGGCTGAAGATGCCGATCCGGGCCAGCACGATCCCGCTGGGGGCGCGGGGCTGTGACATTTGCGGCTCCGCCGCGTGGGCACGACCAGCCACCCACGGCCCGCGGACGAAGGCGGGTTCAGGCGCGCGGGGAACTGCGCAAACCAGCTGCCACCGCCGCCGCCGAACAGCAACGCATGTTAAGGATCACCAGCCCCGATGACCCGGAGGTCGTCGCAATGACCCTCACCCAGACCCACGTCAGAGCCACCGTCGCCCTCTCCGGCTGGCTCGCGCTCGCGGCCACCGCGTTGCCCGGGGCCAACCCCGCCCGCTGGGTCCCCGTGCTGCTCTTCGTGACCCTCGGCCCCGGCTTCGCGCTGCTCTATCCGCAGCCCGACACCCTGCGGCCCGGGGCCCGCCTGGAGGCGCTCGCGTTGGCCGCGCCGCTGAGCCTCGCGTTCGGGGCGCTCGTGTCCACCTGCCTCTTCCTGGTGCACGGGTTCTCGGCGACCGCGTTCCTGATCTCGCTCGCCGCGTTCTCGACCGTGGCCTGCGCCTTCCCGGGGCTGCCCCTGCCGGCCGCGACCCGGGGCGCCGTGGAGCGCAAACGCGCCAAACCCGGGCCCGCGCGGTGAGCCGGGGGCGCCGCGCGGTCACCGCCGCCGCACTGCTGGTCGTGGCCGGGCTCGTCGCAGGGCTCGCGGTCTGGCTCGCCCAGCCGGAGAAGAAGAGGGCGGGGGCCGAGGGGGCCGCCTGGGACGCGCTGCCCGCCAACGCCGCCTCCGGGCCCGCGCCTAGCGGGAGTTGCGCCCCCGACGCGAAGCTGGCGCCGCCGTGCGGAGCCTGGTGGGGCGCGTACGTCCCGTACGCCAAGAACGGCTCCCTCAAGGACGCCGTGCTCGGCTTCGAGGGCAAGATCGGGCGCAGGCTCGACCTGCTGTACACGTACCACGACATGTCCGACAAGCCGCTCGACGGCGAGCTACTCACCCCCGACGAGCAGGAGCTCGGCCGGGACCGGCTGCTCATGCTGGCCTGGGAGTCCACGGTCTGGCGCAAGCCGCACCACGACGGGTACACGGAAGACCAGCTGGGGTGGGCGAAGGTCGCGTCGGGAGCGTACGACGAATCGATCATCGATCCGCAGGCGCGGCGCATCAAGGCATACGGGAAGCGGGTCTTCCTCTCCTTCGACCAGGAGGTCGACGCGCGCACCCCGGACGCGGGGACGCCCGAGGAGTACGTAGCCGCCTACCGGCACCTCCACGACCGGTTCAAGGAGCTGGGTGTGGACAACGTGGTGTGGGTGTGGACGGTGTCCGGCTATCTCGCCAACGCCGACCTCTTCAAGCGGCTCTACCCGGGCGACGCTTACGTCGACTGGCTAGGCATGGACCAGTACAACTACTTCCTCTGTCACAAGACGACCGACTGGAAGGACTTCTCGCGCAGCCAGAAGCCGACCTACGACTGGCTGCGGGCGAACATCTCCGACAGCAAGCCGATCATGCTGTCCGAGTTCGCCACCGCGCCCGACCCGAAACAGCCCGAGCGGGCCCGGCAGTGGTACGAGCAAGTGCCCGAGACCGCCAAGTCCGCCCTGCCCGACGCCAAGGCGATGGTCATGTGGAATCGGTCCGTGCCGGGGAAGGACTGCGATCTCACCGTCAACTCCGGGCCCCCGCTCGCCGGTTACAAGAGCGCCGGCGCGGACGGCTATTTCAAGCAGCCCGTTCCCGGTCGCTGAACCAGCGGTGGACCAGGGCGGCCGCCGTGACCGCGCACAGCCCGGCGAAGACCGGCAGTGCGACCTCGGCGAACGTGCGCTGGGCCGCCCAGCCCGCCACCGCGAGCACCCACACCACGACCGAGGCGAACCGCCAGTGCGCCCGCAGCGCGCGCAGGGCCACCGTCACCAGGGCCAGGCAGAGCAGTTGCAGCACCGCCGGCAGCCAGCGCTCGATTCCGCTCCGCGAGGCGAGGCCGGCGGTCTCGGCGAGGAAGCGGACCAGCGGGGTGTGCCAGGGCCCCGAGACCGGGTCGGGCGGTACGCCGAGGATGACCGGCGCGGTGTGCAGGCCCGCCACCGTCACCCAGAGACCGGCCACGAGCAGACCCGGGCGCGGCCGGTACAACGACACCGCCGCGCTGCACACCACGATGAGCAGCACCCCCGCGGTCAGGCTGACCGGCGGCAGGTAGTGCAGGAGGCCGGTGCCGTTGAGGTTGCCGCCGGGGACGTCCGCGGCGCGTGACAGCGGCACCCAGAACAGGCCCGCGGCGAGCCCGAGCAGCAGCCACAGGGCGGTCGTCAGGAGCGACTCGTCGCTCTCGCGGGCCGCCGGGTCGGGCAGGGTGCGCAGATGCAGGGTGGTGGCGGAGCCCTGCTCCGGATGCGTTCCCGGTACGTACACGGGGATGCCGAGCGCGGGGGTCGCGGTGTCCATGCCGCCGCGCAGGTACGCGGTCTGGGTGGCCCAGCGGGTGCCGTACTCCTGGGCCTCCTCGGTCCGGGCGGCCTGCGCGAGCATGGCCCAACTGGTCCCGAACTCGGCCGCCTTGGAGGGGCGCGGGGGCCGGACGGCGGCGCGGCCCGCGAGGGCCGCGCGCAGTCCGGGCACGCAGCACAGCGCCATCACGGTCATCGCGCACAGCTGGGCCCACCCGGCGCCGGAGATGCCGAACACACCGAGCAGCACGGCGGCGCTGCCGAGGACCAGGGTGCACATCGCGCCCTGGAGGATCGCCAGCATGCCGGTGCGGCCCTGGACGCGGAGCACCCCGATGTACAGCTCGACGGCGACCCGGGGAATCGCGGCCGCGGCCAGCAACTGGAGTACCAGCGTGCCGTGCTGGGCGTAGTCGCCGCCGAACGGGCCGAGGATCTGCTGGGCGAACAGGACGAGGAACAGCACGACCGGGATCAGCAGGAGCGCCATGCGGCGCAGCGCCCCGCGCACGCCGTCGGCGAGCTTGTCGGGGCTGTGCGAGGAGTGCGCGGTGAGCGAGGAGGCCATGTTGATGGCCATGAACTCCATGGTCCCGCCGACCGTGTACGCGATGAAGAAGAAACCGTTCTGCGCGGCCGGGAAGCGCACCGCGACCATCACCGGAAGCAGGTTGATCATGGCGAGCGAGAACAGCGCGCCGACCGAGTCCCCGGCCAGGAAGCGGCCGATCTCGCGCAGTTCCGGGACCGGCCGGTCGTGGTCGGCGGCGGCCTGCGCGGGGATCAGCCGGCGGAAGATCAGCCAGCCGAGCGGCAGGATGGAGAGGGCCATCGCCGCGGCCCAGGAGATGAAGACGCCGAGGGCGAGCGCCGAGAACACGGCGAGCAGGAGCAGCTTGCCGAGCGAGAACACGGCGTTGCCGACCGGCACCCAGATCGCCTTGCGCAGGCCGGTCAGGACGCCGTCCTGGAGCGTCAGGATCGCCCAGGCCACCGACGACACCGTGAAGACCACCCCGGCGGTGAGCCCGGACAGCGGCTCGTACGAGGGCCCCCACAGCGGCAGCGTGAACAGGAAGACGACGCAGGCCACCGCCACCACGACGGTGCTGGCCACATAGGCGCGCCGCACCAGCGGCCCGGTCGAGCGGCCCGCCCGCGGTACGTAGCGGACCACCGCGCCGATCATGGTGGTGGCGGTGATCGAGGCGAGCAGCTTCATCGCGGCGATGGCGGCCGAGCCCTGCCCGACCGCCTCCTCGCTGTAGTAGCGGGCCGCGACCAGCCAGAAGCCGAGGCCGAGCGCGGCCGACACGGCTGTGGACAGCATCAGGGCGTAGGCGTTGCGGAACATCGAGTCGCCGCCGGTGGGCGGGGGGCCGTCCGTGACGGGCTGGTCGGACGGCACGGCGGCGATGTCCTCGATCTCGGATCTGGCCGTGTCAGACACCGGCGGGGCCGCCCCTCGCGGGCCGGGTGTCCGCCGCGCGCAGCACCTCGATGGTGCGCGCTGCCTTCAACGGGTCGACGGGCAGGGCGTGTTGGGCGAACCAGCGGCCCGCTCCGGGCGCGGGCGAGGGGTCGGTGAAGGCCTCGCCCGCGTAGTCGTCGAGCGGCGGGTCGTACAGATAGCCCACCGTGATCCGCTCCCGGGCAAGCGCCGCGCGGGCCGCGTCGCGGTCCTCGACGAGCAGCGGCACCCGGAACAGCGGCTGGACGGGGCCCGGCTTCGGCCGCGCCCACTCGGTGGCGAGCAGCCGCTCGGCGCCCCGGCGGTGCGCGTCGAGCACGGCGTCGAGCCTCCCCAACTTCCGCTGGATGCGGGCGAGTCGGCCCCTGCCGGGGGTCGCCCGGTAGTCGTGCATGTCGACCCGGGCCCAGGAGTGGAAGGCGGACAGGTCGGGCGCGGCCTCCATCGCGCGGCGCAGCTCGTCGGGGCGCAGCGCCATCCGGATGTCCTCGCGCTCCTGCTGCCCGAGCATCCGGAGCACCGCCCAGGCGGCGGGCGCGAGGCGCAGGCCGCGTACGGCCGCCTCCGCGTACGGCCTTGCCCAGTAGGCGAGTTCGGCGCGGGAGCCGCGGGGGGTCAGGAGTTCGTCGCGGGTCTTGGCGAGGGCCTCGCGCAGGCCGGGGTCGGCGAGCGCGAGGAAGCCGCCCGCCTTGGCCGCGGTGTGCTTGGAGAGGCTGAAGACGGAGGCCTGGCCGAACGTGCCGACCTTGCGTCCGGCGACCTCGCTGCCGATGGCGTGGGCCGCGTCCTCGATGAGCGGAATCCCGAACTGGCCGCATTTGGCGGCCAGTTCGGGTGCCGGGTCGGGGTTGCCGTACAGGTTGGTGGTCAGGACGGCGGACAGTTGCGGCCAGAGTTCGTCCGGTACGGCGGCCAGGTCGATGGAGCCGTCGTGCGGATCGAGCGGCGCCTGCACCGGGCGCAGCCCGGCCGCGAGCACCACGAAGAAGATGACGTCGTCGTTGACCGGCGACATCAGCACCCGGCCGCCGGGCGGGCACCAGTGTCTGAGCGCCACGTACAGGCCGAGCCGGCAGGACGGCACATAGAGGCACTCGCGCCCCAGCCGTTCGCGCATCGACGCTTCGAGCTCTTCGTACGCCATGAAGTCCCCCCAGACCCACCGCATCCCCAGCGCTCAATGTGACCCAGTCCGCACCGCTTCGTCAACAATGCGGAAGGGCCCGTACCTTGACGGAACGGGCCCTTCGGACAGGTGTGCGGCACGGGCGTGCGTGCGGCACTCCTATTCTTCGAGTGTCAGCCCCTTGCGGAGCTTGCGCAGGGTGCGCGAGAGCAGCCGGGAGACGTGCATCTGGGAGATGCCGAGCTCCTCGCCGATCTCGGACTGCGTCATGTTGGCGACGAAGCGCAGCGAGAGGATCTTCCGGTCCCTGGAGGGGAGTTCCGCGATCAGGGGCTTCAGCGACTCGACGTACTCGACGCCTTCGAGGTCATGGTCCTCGTAGCCGATGCGGTCGGTGAGCGCGCCTTCGGAGTCGTCCTCCTCGGGCTGCGCGTCCAGCGAGCTCGCGGTGTACGCGTTGCTCGCCGCCATGCCTTCGACGACTTCTTCCTTGGTGATGCCCAGGCGTTCGGCGAGCTCGCCCACCGTGGCCGAGCGGTCCAGCTGCTGGGCGAGTTCGTCGCCCGCCTTGGCGAGGTCCAGACGGAGCTCCTGCAGCCTGCGCGGGACGCGCACGGACCAGGAGGTGTCGCGGAAGAAGCGCTTGATCTCGCCGACGATGGTCGGCATCGCGAAGGTGGGGAACTCCACGCCGCGGTCGAACTCGAACCGGTCGATCGCCTTGATCAGGCCGATGGTGCCGACCTGGATGATGTCCTCCATCGGCTCGCTGCGGGAGCGGAAGCGCGACGCGGCGAACTTGACCAGGGCCAGGTTCAGTTCGACGAGGGTGTTGCGCACGTACGCGTACTCGTGCGTGCCCTCTTCGAGGGCGTCGAGACGGGCGAAGAGCGTCTTCGAAAGGGCCCGTGCGTCGACGGGGCCGACCTCGGTGAAGGGCGGGATCTCGGGAAGGCCCTCAAGTCCCTCTGATTCGTGCGATCGTGCATGTGGGGGGCGGATGTCCTGCGGTTCCTGCTTGATCGACGTATCCGCTTG
The DNA here is from genome assembly GCF_053597395.1 of Streptomyces sp. NPDC001415. Classification (NCBI taxonomy): domain Bacteria; kingdom Bacillati; phylum Actinomycetota; class Actinomycetes; order Kitasatosporales; family Streptomycetaceae; genus Streptomyces; species Streptomyces sp. NPDC001415. The sequence goes on along the minus strand of NZ_JBSFIE010000011.1, from coordinate 57,270 downwards.
CGATTCGTCGAGCCGGGGTGACATGGGTCTCCTCCATCGTTCTCGGCATATGGCTGCCGATGCCCATACGTGTTGTCCGCGGTGTGCGGCGCCTCCGTGGCCGGTCGTGTTGAATAGCTGTCCCTACTACCCCTACCCGCTTTGAGCACGCTCTCGCAAGGCTTCTTTGTCCCTCTATGTCCGCTTTGTAGGGATGTTCGGGTTCCAGAAGGCGTAGGGAAGGCGTAGTGTTCTTGGGAAGTTACGACGAATCGGCGAAGAGGGACGGCATGGACCGCGGCACGGTCGGCAGCACGAATCGGGGCCGGCTCCGGGTCGGAGTCCGCACTGTGGGCCGCAGCGAGGTCCTGACGCCAGTGGGTGAGCTCGATCACCACACCGCGGATCTGCTCAGGGAACCCCTGGAAGAAGCCATCGCCCAAGGACGCACCCGGCTCGTCGTCGACTGCTCGCAGCTCGACTTCTGCGACTCCACCGGACTGAACGTGCTGCTCGGCGCCCGCCTCAAGGCGGAGGAGCTCGGCGGCGGGGTCCACCTGGTGGCGATGCAGCCCGTCGTGGCCCGAGTATTCGAGATCACGGGGGCGGAGGCGGTCTTCACCGTGCATGATTCGCTCGATACCGCTCTGAGCGACTGACCCCGATTCGTCCGGGCAGGAGAGCAGACTGAAGACATTGGCGAATCGGTGAGGTGAAGCGCTGATGAGCACCACCCGGGAGCAGGCTCCGGGCGACCGCGGGCCCGAGCCCCACGGCGCCCGGCCCGGCGCCGTGCCGTCGGAGTCCGACGGTGCGGGCCCAGCCGTGTCCGCGCGCGTCCTCGCGCTGAACGGGGCGAGCGGCATCGTTCCGATGGCCCGCGACTTCACCCGGCAGGCCCTCTACGACTGGGGCTGGCTGCCGGCGGCGACGGCCGAGGGCCGCGCCGCCTGCGAGGATGTGCTGCTCGTCGTCTCCGAGCTGGTCACCAATGCCTGCCTGCACGCCGAGGGCCCCGAAGGGCTGCGGGTCTCGCGCACCTCGAAGGTGCTGCGCCTTGAGGTCAGCGACCTCGGTACGGGCCAGCCCGCGCCGCGCACCCCGCACCGCGCGGGGCGGCCCGGGGGGCACGGGATGTTCATCGTGCAGCGGCTGTGCCTCGACTGGGGCGTGGTGCGCACGCCGGGGGTGACCGGCAAGACGGTCTGGGCGGAACTCGCGGCACCCGCGTAACTCCTGCTCACGGTTACCGCTGGCTCTGTTCACGGTGACCGGTTGCTCCTGTTCGTGGTCACCCGTAACTCCTGTTCACGGTTATTGGTAACTCCTGTTGATGGTTACCGGCGGTTCGGACCGTCGGTCCACAGGCGTGTCCGCACCTCGATCCCACCCTGTTCTTTGTCTTCCCTCGACAAGGTCCCCGGCGTACCTTGAGCGCCCAATCTGATGTGCCGTCAGTAACTTGGCGGCCTCCGGCAGAACCGGTATGAGGGGAACCAGAGGTGTCGTACCAGAAGAGGACAGCTCTCGCGCTGGCGGCGGCGGTCGCGGGCTCGGTGGTGCTGATCACCGCACCGGCGGCCCAGGCCTCCGTCGTGGACGTCAACTACAACTGCCAGACGCCGATCGGCGCCAAGAGCGCCGTGTCGCCCATCGACATCAAGGCGGTCAAGAGCGGCAGTTCCTACAACGTGACCATGACCTTCCAAAAGGGTGTCTCCTCCAGCCCGGTCGCGCTCGGCCCGGGTGCGATGAACCCCAGCGCGGTGATCAACCTCGGCGGCGCCGACAAGGGCACCGTCGCGGTCAAGGGCCCCGCCAACTCCGCGGAGATACCCGCCAACACCCCCATCAAGATCAGCGACTTGTCGGGTACCTACGTACCGAAGGCCAACGGCAAGGTCACCTTCACCGCGGGCGTCCTCACCATCAAGGCACTCGGCACCACCACGACCTGCACCGCCGGCAACAGCCCCGGCCCCTCCCTGGAACTCGACGTCACCGGGGCCACCGGCTCGGGCGGCACCAGCGGCGGCTCGGGCGGTGGCGACCCGGCCGCCCTCCCCAAGACCGGCCCCCTCGACTCGGCCGTGGCCCTCGGAACCCTCGGCGGCACCGTGGTCCTGGTCGGCGCGGCCGGAGTGCTGTGGCTGACCCGCCGGGGCCGGCGGGCCTGACCCCCGCTCCCGTACGCCCCGAAACCCTCGCACCCGAGGAGCCGCCGATGCGTCCGATCCGCCTGGCCCTGCCGGCCACGGCCCTGCTGCTGTGCGCGCTCTGGGCGCCCGCCGCGCAGGCCGCACCGGCAGCGAGCGGGGACTGGACCGCCGCGCCCGCATCCGGCGGCGGGACCCGCCCGAGCGCCGACGGGAGGCCCTGCTTCTATCTGGAGGGCGCACCCGGCACGGTCCTGGAGGACACGGTCTCGCTGAGCAACCCGACCGGCATCCCTGTGACGTTGAAGCTGCGCGGAGCCGCCGCCTACAACACCGCGACCGGGGCCTTCGCCGTGCGCCAGGCGCCCGACCCCTGGATCGCGCTCGCCGCACCCGAGGTGAAGATCCCGCCGCACACCCGCGCCGATGTGCCGTTCGCGGTCACCGTCCCGGCCGGCGCACAGCCCGGCGACCACCCGGCGGCCCTTGTGGCCACGGCGGGCGGCCGCGAGGTGGGCGTACGCCTCCAACTCCGGGTATCGGGGCCGACGTTGAGTGCCCTGACCGTCGAGTCCGTACGCATCGACAAGGGGCGCGGCCTCATCTGGTACGCCCTGGTCAACCGGGGCAACACCGCCCTGACCCCGCGCCTCGCGCTGCGCGCCGACGGGATGTTCGGCCGCGCCCTGGACCGCCCGGCCAGGACCCTGCCGGTCGAGCTCCTCCCCGGGCAGCGCGTCGAGCTGAGCGAACCCTGGCCGCACCCGCCCGCCCTCGACCGGGTCACCGTCCACCTCGACGTCACCGCCGACGGCGGCGCCCACTCCACCGTCGAGGCGAGCGCCGCCTTCGTGCCGTGGGGTGTGGTCGGCGGGGCGGCCCTGGCGCTGCTCGCGGGCGCGGCGGGAGTCCTGCGACTCGTGCGGCGACGCGGACGCCGCGTCGCGGAGAGCCCTGAACCACCCGTAAGGGAACGTGAGTTGGCGCAGACAGGAGCTGGTCAGTGAAGCCACGCCCGAGGGGCCCGGCCCTCGCCCTGCTGCCGCTCGGTGTGCTGCTCGCTCTGCTGGGCCTGCTCGCGCTGCCGATGGCCGCGCTCTCGTACGCCGCTGCCGACAAGCCCACCGTCGCGCTCTCCAGGGCCGAGGCCGCCAAGGGGGCCGACGTCACCGTCACCGGCCAGGGCTGGCGGCCCGGCGCGCTGCTCATGCTGCTCGTCTGCGGGCAGTCCGACCCCGACAAGGGAGTCATCGGCGGCACCAATTCCTGCTCCAACGCCGACGGCCAGGCCGTCACCACTGACGCCAAGGGCTCCTTCAGCAAGGTCCTCCCCGCCGCGCCGCCGCCCAAGCCCTGCCCCTGCGTTGTCCATGTGGCCACCGTGCAGGGAGAACAGGCTGTCGTGGACGCCGAGTTGAGGATCACCGGGCATCCGGTGGCCCCGCTGCCCACCCCGACCGGCGACGGAAAGCTCGCGGTGCTCGCCGAGCCCCGCCTCGACGGCAGCAGCTCCCTGCTGACCTGGTTCGGCGCGCCGCCGCGCCGCACCCTGGTCTTCACCGTCGGCAACCTGGGCTCGGCCCCCGTCAAGGACCCCGTCTTCCAACTCGGCACCGCCCACGGCGTGTTCGCCCCGCAATGGGAGGACCGGCAGTGGAAGGGCACCATCCAGCCCGGCCAGAAGGCCGAGGTCAGGCTCGACTTCGAGCTGGCGGCCGGCGCCCACGGCGACTACCAGGTCTCGCTCCAGTACGCGAAGACGCTGCTCGCCACCGAACCGTGGGGGGTGGACCGCCCCTGGGGCGTGACCTTCTTCTGGATCCTGCTCTGCCTGGTGGTGCCCGCCGCGGTCTTCCGCATCGGCATGGCAGTGGTCGACCGGCTGCGCCCGCGCGACCCGAAGCGGGCCGGTCCCGCCCGGCACCGCGGCGTACGGCTGCCCGAAGTGACCGTACGGCTCCCGAAGGCGGGCCCCGCGCCGAGCGAGCGGAAGAAGCCGCCCGCCGAGCCGGACCGGGGCGCCCCGAACGGCACCACGGCCGCACTGCCGTGGTTCACCCCCGACTCCGCACCGACCGAGAACCACCCCAACCGTCCATGACGTCCCACGACGAAGGGAATTCCGTGACCACGCAACGGAGGATGAGCGCGGCCGGTCTCGCGCTGATGCTCGGCGGCGCGGGGATCATGCTGGCCGCAGGCCCCGTACAAGCAGCCGAAGTCTCGTACGCCACCGAATGCATACCGCCGCCCATCTCCGGTCTGCCGCCGGTCCAGGGGACGACGAAGGTGCAGATCACCGCGCCCGCCACGGCCAAGGTGGGCGATGTGGTGGACGTCGTCTGGAAGTTCACCCAGGCCGCGTCGAACAACCCGAACGTCCTCGACCTCAACAAGGACGTCGTCCAGCCGACCGGCACCCTCAAGGCGGGCGGCGCGCAGAGTGCCGACATCCCCATGAAGGGTCCCCGGCAGAACCCGCCGATCCCCAAGAACAGCCCGATGATCCTGCCGGACATGACGGCCAAGCTGAAGCTGACCAAGGCGGGCGACGTCACCCTGACGCCGGACGCGTACAACATCAACGTCAACCAGATCATGTCGACGGACACCAAGTGCACGCCGAAGGCGGCCGTCGGGGTCGGCGCGACGATCAAGGTGACGGACGCGGGAGGAACGACCGGCGGCACGTCAGGGGGGACCTCCGGCGGCACCACGTCCGGAGGCACCACCGGTGGCTCCACGTCGGGCGGCACGACGACCTCCGGGGGCACGTCCGGCGGGTCCACCACCGGCGGCACGACGACCTCGGGCGGCACCACAGGCGGCACCACTGGCGGCTCGACCTCCGGCGGCTCGACCTCCGGCGGCTCGACCTCCGGTGGTACGACGGCCGGTGGCACGACGGGCGGCAGCGGGGGCCAGACCGACTTCCCCGGCAAGGAAGTCGCCGTCAACTTCGCCTGCACGTCGCCCGGGCCTGCCAGCATCCAGTCCAAGGTGACCGTCAACGCCAAGAAGAACGGCGGGAGTTACGACCTCACCGTCAAGACCGCCAAGGGCGTCATGAACAGCCCGGCCGACCTTCCGGCGGGCGCGCTCAAGCCGTCCATGCAGGTCGTCGTCGGCGGCGCCGACAAGGGCTCGGTGGCCGTCACCGGTCCCGCCAACCCCGACCCGGTCAAGGCGGGCGCCCCGGTGAGCCTCACCGATATGACGGGCACCTACAAGCCGGGCGCCTCCGGCAAGTCCACGCTCAGCCCCGGCGACCTGTCCATCGACGTCACCCTGGGCGGCTCGCCGATCCACATCCCGTGCAAGGTCTCCGGCTCGGCTCCGGTCTCCCTGGAACTCGACACGGCGGCCCAGCCCGGCGGCGCGGCCGGCGGCGGCTCCGCGGGCACGTCGGGCACGGCGGGCTCCGCGGGCACGTCGGGGGCCACCGGCTCCTCGACCTCCGGCGGCCTGGCCCAGACCGGCGCGAGCGACACGGGCGCCCTGCGCGCGCTCGGCCTGGTCGCGGGCACGGTGATCCTGCTGGGCGGCGCGATCTTCACCTTCACCCCGTGGAAGCGGCTGCGCGGCACGCGCTGACGTACCCCGGCGGGCATACGAAGGGGCCCGGCACGGAAGCCTTCCGTGCCGGGCCCCTTCGGGGTGCGGGCGTGCCTAGTTGACGCTGCCCATCAGGCGCTTGACCTTGCTGCGGTACATCCAGATGCCGATGCCCGCCACGACCGCCACGATCGCCTCGACGCTGACCGCGCCGACGGTGTTCAGGTTGACGTTGAGCTGCGGCGAGGTGAGCAGACCGGCCAGGGAGTCACCGGCGGTGACCGCGAGGAACCAGACGCCCATCATCTGCGAGCTGTACTTCGCGGGGGCCATCTTCGTGGTGACGGAGAGGCCGACCGGGGAGAGGCAGAGCTCGCCGACGGTCTGGACGAAGTAGATGGCCACCAGCCACATCGGGCTGACCCGGCCGCCGTTGTTCGCGGTGTCGATCAGCGGGATGAGGAAGACGACGAAGGAGATGCCGATCAGCGCGAGGCTGGAGGCGAACTTCACCGCCGTGCTCGGCTCCTTGCCGCGCTTGTTCAGCCACAGCCAGCCCGAGGCCACGAGCGGGGCCAGCGCCATGATGAACACCGGGTTCAGCGACTGGTACCAGGACGTCGGGAAGTGGAAGCCGAGCAGGTCGTTGGTGGTCGAGTTCTTGCCGAAGATCGACAGCGTCGAGCCGTTCTGGTCGTAGATCATCCAGAAGACGGCGGCGACCACGAAGAACCAGACGTAACCCGAGAGCTTGGACTGCTCGACCTCGCTGAGGTCCTTGTCGCGCTTCATGCGGGCCAGCACGGCGATCGGGATGATCAGACCGGCGATGGTGACCGGCATCATCGCCCAGTCGGCGAAGTTCCCCGTCACGGCGAGACCGATGTAGAGGGCCGCAGCGACGATCAGCCAGATCAGACCCTTGCGGAGCACGGACCGCTTCTCCTGCTGCGTCACGGGCTGCGCGACGACGTCGCTCTCCGCGCTCAGGTGCCGGGAGCCGAGCATGAACTGGGCGAGGCCCAGCGCCATGCCGATCGCGGCGAGGGTGAAGCCGAAGTGCCAGTTGACCTTCTCACCGACGGTGCCGATGGTCAGCGGGGCGAGGAAGGCACCCATGTTGATGCCGATGTAGAAGAGCGTGAAGCCACCGTCGCGGCGCGGGTCCTCGGGGCCCTTGTAGAGGTGCCCGACCATCGTCGAGATGTTGGCCTTCAGGAGGCCGGAGCCGAGCGCGACGAGCACGAGACCAGTGAAGAACGAGGCCGTCGAGGGCAGCGCCAGCGTGATGTGGCCGAGGATGACGATGCCGGCGCCGATCGCGACCGTCTTGCGCGGACCCCAGAAACGGTCCGCCATCCAGCCGCCCGGCATGGCGAGCAGGTAGACCATCGCCATGTAGACGGAGTAGATCGCGGTGGCGGTGGTGGGATTCATGTGAAGGCCACCGGGCGCGATCAAGTACAGCGGGAGCAGGGCCTTCATGCCGTAGAAGCTGTAGCGCTCCCACATCTCGGTCATGAACAGAGTGGCCAAGCCGCGGGGGTGGCCGAAGAAGGTCTTCTCGGTGCCAGTGGTGCTGGCGGAGTCCTTCGTCAGGCTGGACGCCATGGTCGATCCTTGCTTGCTCGGGACGCGCGCTTCGTGAGCGTTGAGTCGCGCCCGGTGGGGGAGGGCCGGCACCGGCATGGAGACTGTCCCCCCAACGCCTTTGGGGTCCGGCTCCGTGGGGGAGCGCGGGAAGGACAGACCACACCGGGATCCACACCCCCGCGCTTCTTCGCGCTGGGGCCCGGCCCGTAGGTCATTCACTGAATCTCAAGACTGGCGAAGCCCGTCCTGTGCAGAAAAGAGACCCTTGGCGCGCCAAGCAAGCCAAAGGTCCCCGTGTAGTGCTATAGGCGTTGGCACACCATACGTCACCCAACTGCGGCATATGGAAGGACTTGAGAGATGGATCACAGGCCACCCTGGAACCACTGACCCTGATTCGAAGGTGTTAAACAAGATCGCTTGGTAGACCCGCAGGCTGGGTGGATCACCTGACGCGTTGTCGCCGCCGCGGACTACCATCACCCCCATGACCCGTGTACTGCTCGCCGAGGACGACGCGTCCATCTCGGAGCCACTGGCCCGCGCCCTGCGCAGGGAGGGTTACGAGGTCGAGGTGCGCGAGGACGGCCCGACCGCCCTCGACGCCGGACTGCAGGGGGGCGCCGACCTGGTCGTGCTCGACCTGGGGCTTCCCGGCATGGACGGCCTCGAAGTCGCCCGGAGGCTGCGCTCCGAGGGACACACCGTCCCCATCCTCGTGCTCACCGCCCGCGCCGACGAGGTGGACACCGTGGTCGGCCTCGACGCCGGCGCCGACGACTACGTGACCAAGCCCTTCCGGCTGGCCGAACTGCTCGCCAGGGTCCGGGCGCTGCTGCGGCGCGGCGCCACCGAGCCGGTGCCCCAGCCCGCCACCCACGGCGTGCGGATCGACGTCGAGTCGCACCGCGCCTGGATGGGCGACGAGGAGCTCCAGCTCACCGCCAAGGAGTTCGACCTGCTCAGGGTCCTGGTGCGGGACGCCGGCCGGGTCGTGACCCGCGACCAGCTGATGCGCGAGGTCTGGGACACCACGTGGTGGTCCTCGACCAAGACGCTCGACATGCACATCTCGTGGCTGCGCAAGAAGCTCGGCGACGACGCGGCCAACCCGCGCTACATCGCCACGGTCCGCGGAGTCGGCTTCCGCTTCGAGAAGAGCTAGAGCACCTGGGCACATGCGCCGTCGACTGATCAACTCCACGCTCGCGGTCGTTCTCGTGGTGATCGCGGTCTTCGGCGTCTCCCTCGTCATCGTCGAGACACGGACCATCAGCAGCAGTGCCCAGGAGAGCGTCACCTCCGAGGCGCTGCGGCTGGTCTCCGTCGTCGACAGCCGCACCCTGGCCAACGAGACGATCAACGTGCAGGTCCTGGACGAACAGATCGACCCCAAGCGGTACGCCCGCATCGAGATCCCGGGCCGCCCGGTGATGGAGATCGGCGAGAAGCCCGAGGACTCCGTCATCAAGGGCACCGCCGTGGGCGAGCGCGGCGAGTCCGTCCTGGTCGAGGAGTCCCGCTCCACGGTCACCAAAGAGGTCGGGCGCACGCTGCTGATCATCGGCGCGGTGGCCCTGCTCGCCATCGTCTCCGCGGTGCTCCTGGCCGTACGCCAGGCCAACAAGCTGGCCTCCCCGCTCACCGACCTCGCCGAGACCGCCGAGCGGCTCGGCTCCGGCGACCCGCGCCCGCGCCACAAGCGGTACGGGGTGCCCGAGCTGGACCGGGTCGCCGATGTGCTCGACTCCTCCGCCGACCGGATCGGGCGCATGCTCACCGCCGAGCGCCGGCTCGCCGCCGACGCTTCGCACCAGTTGCGCACACCGCTCACCGCGCTCTCCATGCGCCTGGAGGAGATCGCCCTCACCGACGACCTCGACACGGTCAAGGAAGAGGCGACGATCGCGCTCACCCAGGTCGAGCGGCTCACCGACGTCGTGGAGCGCCTGCTCACCAACAACCGTGATCCGCGCACCGGTTCGGCCGTGGTCTTCTCGCTCGACGAGGTCGTCAAGCAGCAGCTGGAGGAGTGGCGCCCGGCCTACCGCAGCGCGGGCCGCGCGATCGTGCGCTCCGGGAAGAGCGGCCTGAAGGCGGTCGGCACGCCGGGCGCGGTCGCCCAAGTACTCGCCGCGCTGATCGAGAACTCGCTGATGCACGGCGGCGGCACGGTCGCGGTGCGCACCCGCGTCACCGGAAACCAGGCCGTGGTGGAGGTCACCGACGAGGGCCCGGGCGTTCCCCCCGACCTCGGCGCGCGGATCTTCGAGCGGACCATCAGCGGCCGCAACTCCACGGGCATCGGCCTCGCCGTCGCCCGCGACCTCGCGGAGGCCGACGGCGGCCGCCTCGAAATGCTCCAGCAGCAGCCCGCGGTGTTCGCGCTGTTCCTCAGCAGGGAGGCGCGGGGGCGCCGGGAGCCGGAACGTACGGAAACGATTCGCTGAGCCGCTGCCGATCCGAGCTCGGCCAGAGGCCCTGAACCCGCCCCGGTCGAGCGGGCGCGGTCAGCGCTTGGCGGGGACGGCGGGCCGCTGGTCGTCGAGAAACGATTCGGCCGTCTGCACGGCCTCCCGGGCGGGCAGCGCGCGGAACACCCAGGTGCGGTACGACCAGAACCGGAACAGGGTGCCGATGCCGATGCCGAGGAACTTGAAGAAGTTGTTCTGCCACGGGCTGTTCCAGCCGAAGCCGTACGTCGCCGCGTACAGGATGCCGTTCTCGATCACCGCGCCGACCACGCTGAACAGCAGGAACAGGGTCAGCTCACGGGCCCGGCCGCTCTTGTCGCGGTCGCGGTAGGTGAAGTAGCGGAAGCCCACGTAGTTGAAGGCGACCGCGATCGCGGTGGCCAGCAGGCTGGCCCGTACGACCTGGAGGTCGGTCGTGTGCCGCAGCACGTTGAAGGCGCCCATGTTCACGAGCACCCCGAGCCCGCCGACGGCGCCGAACTTGGCGACCTCGCGGACGAGCAGTCGCAGTCGCGATGGCGACGCGCCCTGTGCACTCATGGTGATCGCCCAGCCCCGTCCGAGTAGGTGTGCTTTTCGTGCCAGTCAACCCGCCCATGCTAACCACCCCCTCCGCGAGACGCCTGTGCGCACCCTTGTTCCCCTGGGCGGACCCCGGCCATGGAGGGCCCACGGAGGCGGCGGATACCCTGGAGGCGTGACGTTCCCGGTAGTCGGCATGGTCGGCGGCGGTCAGCTCGCCCGCATGACCCACGAGGCGGGCATCCCCCTCGGCATCAGATTCAAGCTCCTCAGTGACACCCCGCAGGACTCGGCGGCCCAGGTGGTGAGCGACGTCGTCATCGGCGACTATCGCGACCTGGACACGCTGCGTGACTTCGCGCGCGGCTGTGACGTGATCACTTTCGACCACGAGCACGTGCCCACCGATCACCTGCGGGCCCTGGAAGCGGACGGCGTCGTCGTCCGGCCGGGGCCCGACGCGTTGGTGCACGCCCACGACAAGGGGGTGATGCGCGCCCGGCTCAGCGAGATCGGAGCGCCCTGCCCCCGCCACCGCATAGTGGCCGACCAGGCGGACGTATCGCGGTTCGCCGCGGAGGGCGACGGCTTCCCCGTCATCCTCAAGACCGTCGTCGGCGGCTACGACGGCAAGGGCGTGTGGTTCGTACGCTCCGAGGCGGACGCGGCGGACGCCTTCAAGGCGGGCGTCGCGGTCCTCGCCGAGGAGAAAGTGGACTTCGTACGGGAGCTGGCGGCCAACGTCGTACGGTCCCCCAGCGACCAGGCCGTGGCCTACCCGGTCGTCGAGTCGATCCAGGTCGACGGGGTCTGCGACACGGTGATCGCCCCCGCGCCGGACCTGAGCGAGGAACTCGCCGGTCAGGCCCAGCAGCTGGCCCTGCGCATCGCCTCCGAGCTCGGTGTCGTCGGCCACCTCGCGGTCGAGCTCTTCGAGACGAGGGACGGCCGCATCCTCGTGAACGAGCTGGCGATGCGCCCGCACAACTCCGGCCACTGGACCCAGGACGGCGCGATCACCTCGCAGTTCGCCAACCACGTCCGCGCCGTCCTCGACCTCCCCCTGGGCGACCCGCGCCCGCGGTCGAAGTGGACCGTGATGTGCAACGTGCTCGGCGGCGACTACCCGGACATGTACTACGCGTACCTGCACTGCATGGCCCGCGACCCGCAGCTCAAGATCCACATGTATGGAAAGGGCGTGAAGCCCGGCCGCAAGGTGGGCCACGTCAACACCTACGGCGACGACCTCGCGGACGTCCGCGAGCGGGCCCGCCACGCAGCCGACTACCTCAGAGGAACGATCACCGAATGAGTGCCCACCCGTCACCCGGCCGCCACCCCTCATCGAGCGCTGACGCGCACCCCTCTTCCACTGGTCCTGTTGTCGGCATCGTCATGGGCTCGGACTCCGACTGGCCGGTCATGGAGGCCGCCGCCAAGGCGCTGGACGAGTTCGAGATCCGGTACGAGGTCGACGTCGTCTCCGCGCACCGGATGCCGCGCGAGATGATCGCGTACGGCGAGCACGCCGCGGACCGCGGCCTGAAGGCGATCATCGCGGGCGCGGGCGGCGCCGCCCACCTGCCCGGCATGCTGGCCTCGGTCACCCCCCTCCCGGTCATCGGCGTCCCGGTCCCGCTCAAGTACCTGGACGGCATGGACTCTCTGCTCTCCATCGTGCAGATGCCGGCGGGCGTGCCGGTGGCCACCGTCTCGGTCGGCGGCGCGCGGAACGCGGGCCTGCTCGCGGCCCGCATCCTGGCGACGCAGGACAGCGAACTCCTCGCCCGCATGCGGGAGTTCCAGCAGGAGCTGAACGACCAGGCCACCGAGAAGGGGAAGCGGCTGCGGGCGAAGGTCGAGGGTTCGGCGGCCTTCGGATTCGGAAAGTGAGCGGCATGACCTTCCTCGAAGAAGCCAGGACGCTCCTCACCGCGCACCCCGTCGTCGACGGCCACAACGACCTGCCCTGGGCGCTGCGCGCCAAGGCCCGTTACGACCTCGACCGCTGCGACCTCGCGACCGACCTGACCGGCCGCACCCACACCGACCTCGCCCGGCTGCGGGCGGGCGGGGTCGGAGCGCAGTTCTGGTCCGTGTACGTCCGTACCGACCTGGCGGGCGACGAGGCGGTCAGCGCGACCCTGGAGCAGATCGACTGCGTCGACCAGATGCTGGCGCGCTACCCCGGCGACCTGGCGCCCGCGCTCACCGCGGACGACATGGAGAAGGCCCGCTCCGAGGGGCGCATCGCGTCCCTGAAGGGCGCGGAGGGCGGCCACTCGATCAACAACTCCCTCGCCACGTTGCGGGCGTTGTACGCCCTCGGCGTGCGCTACATGACCCTCACCCACAACGACAACCTGCCGTGGGCGGACTCGGCGACGGACGAGCCGGGGGTGGGCGGCCTCTCGCCCTTCGGCCACGAGGTCGTACGCGAGATGAACCGCATGGGCATGCTGGTGGACCTGTCGCACGTGGCGGCGACGACCATGCGGGACGCCCTGTCGACGTCGGTGGCGCCGGTGATCTTCTCCCACTCGTCCTCGCGGGCGATCTGCGACCACCCGCGCAACGTGCCGGACGACGTACTGGCGATGCTCCCCGCCAACGGCGGCGTGGCCATGGCCACCTTCGTCCCGAAGTTCATCCTGCCTGCGGCGGTGGCCTGGACCCAGGCGGCCGACGAGAACCTGCGGGCGCACGGTCACCACCACCTGGACACCTCGCCGGAGGCGATGAAGCTCCACGAGGCGTTCGAGGCGACGAATCCCCGCCCCATCGCGACGGCCGCGACGGTGGCGGACCACCTGGACCACATGCGCGAGGTGGCGGGCGTCGACCACATCGGCATCGGCGGCGACTTCGACGGCACGGCGTTCACCCCCGCGGGCCTGGACGACGTCTCGGGCTACCCGAACCTGGTGGCCGAACTGCTGTCCCGCGGCTGGTCCCAGGCGGACCTCGCGAAGCTGACGTGGTCGAACGCGGTGCGGGTGCTGCGGGGTGCGGAGTCCGTTTCGAGGGAGCTGCGGGCTCGACGGGGCCCGTCGAACGCGACGCTGGAGGCCCTGGACAACTGAGAGCCTGTGTCTGAACCCCGCCCGGGCCCGGGGCGTCTGGCACGCACTCCCCCAAGGCCTTAAGGGCCAGGGGGGACCCCCATGCCGCGTTGCCGAAACGCCCTAGTAGCTCCTCCCCCAAGGTCTTGAAGACCAGGGGGGACCCCCATCGAGGACCTTCCGGCGCCTTGCGATCGCACGCACCAGACGCCCCGGCCTGATCCGGACGGGGTTCAGACACAGGCTCTGACCCGGGGCGCCTCCGGGGGCGCTGCCCCCGGACCTCCGCTCCTCCAATAGCTGGAGGGGCCGAGTGGGTCGTCGATCAGCCGCGGACCGTGCGTGGTTGCTCGCGCAGTTCCCCGCGCCCCTAGCGGGGTGCGGTGCGAGCATCCCCAGCCCGTCATGGGGGTCCCCCCTGGCCCTTAAGGCCTTGGGGGAGATTGAGGACGAGCGCCCTTAAGGCGCGAACGGGGTCTGGGGCGGAGCCCCAGGTCACGACCACCGGGCCGCACCTGAGCCACCCACCCCCGGCGGGTTTCGGGAAGGGGCGGGGTGGGGGAGAGTCCCCCGAACGGCCCACCCGCCGCGACCCCACCGCCCCCGCGTGCCACCGTGTCCATGACTGCCGCCGCCGAACACGCCCGGAGCCCGTCATGGCAGATCTGCAGGACGACCCCCAGGACACCCCGGGCGTCGGTGAACGCGACCCGCAGACCCCCGCACCCCCCAACCCCGTACCCGTGCCGCAGGCCGACCCCGAATGCCTGGCCAGGGCCCGGACGCTGCTCGCGGAGCACCCCGTGGCCGACGGGTACAACACGCTGGCGAAGGCCCTCGCACTGATCCCCTGGCACGATCTGGAGGTCGGCGAGAGCGCGCTCGACACGGACATTCCCCGGCTGCGGGCCGGCGGGGTCGGCGCGCAGTTCTGGGCGCTGACGGCCGACGCCGACTGCCCCGACCCGGCCGGCGTCACCCTGGAACGGCTCGACCGGATCCGCTCGCTGATCACCTCGTGCCCGGACTGGCTGCGGCTCACGCTGTCCGGCGGGGACCTCGCGGACGCCCGCAACTGCGGCCGCATCGCCTCGTTCCTCGGCCCCGTGGCCGCGCACGCGCTGGGCGACTCGCTGGGCACGCTGCGGGCGTTCCACGTCCTCGGCGTGCGGATCCTCGCGCTGAGCCCGGGCACCCGCTGGACCGAGCCGGGGCTCACCCGCTTCGGCCTGGAAGTGGTGCGCGAGGCGAACCGGCTCGGGATCCTGCTCGACCTGACGGGCGCGGCCCCGGGCACCTGGCGCCGTACCCTCGACTGTTCCAAGGCCCCGGCGCTGCTCTCACGCTCGGCGGCGGCCTCGCTCACCGAGCACCCGCTGAACGCCTCCGACGAGCTGCTCGCCGAGCTGGGCGTGAACGGCGGTGTCTGCCTGGTGAGCTTCGCCCCCGAACAGATCGTGCAGGGCGGCCCGGCCGTCTCCGTACGCGATGTGGCGGACCACATCGAGCGGGTACGGGACGTGGCCGGCCCCTCCCACGTGGGTCTTTCGGGGACGTACGGGCTGATCACGGGCGCGCCCCGCCCCCTCGGCCTCGAAGACGCCTCCTGCTATCCGACCCTGATCGCGGAGCTTCTCGGCCGGGGCTGGACCGACCCCGAAATCGCGGCGCTGACCTGGCAGAACTTCGCCCGGGTCGTCCGCGACACGGAGTTCGCGGCCCGCACCACGGCACCGCGCACGGCCCCGTCGAGAGCCACCATCGAGGACCTCGACGGGCCGGGAGACGGCCCGGGAGACGGCCCGGGAGACGGCCCGGGAGACGGGCCCGGAGAGGGGTCCCGAGCGGGGGCCGTGAGAGGCGTCACGAGCGCGATGCTCAGGCGCGCGGCCGACCCATCGCGCGGTACGTCCAGCCCGCCTCGCGCCACTTGACCGGGTCCAGCGCGTTGCGCCCGTCCAGGATGATCCGGCTGGAGGTCGCCTTCGCGAGTTCGGCCGGGTCGAGGTCGCGGAACTCGCGCCACTCGGTCAGGTGCAGGACGACATCGGCGCCGCGCACCGCGTCGTACGCCGAGTCTGCGTAGCCGAGCGTCGGGAAGAGGCGGCGGGCGTTGGCCATGCCCTTCGGGTCGTACACCGTGACCTGGCCGCCCTGGAGGTGGATCTGCCCGGCGACGTTCAGCGCGGGGGAGTCCCGTACGTCGTCGGAGTCGGGCTTGAAGGTGGCGCCGAGGACGGCGACCCGCTTGCCGAGGAAGGTCTCGCCGCCCACCGCCTCGCGGGCCAGCTCCACCATGTGGCCCCGGCGGCGCATGTTGACCGAGTCGACCTCGCGCAGGAACGTCAGAGCCTGGTCGGCGCCGAGCTCGCCGGCCCGCGCCATGAACGCCCGGATGTCCTTGGGCAGGCAGCCGCCGCCGAAGCCGATGCCGGCCCGCAGGAACTTCTTCCCGATGCGCTCGTCGTGGCCGATGGCCTCGGCCAGCTTCACCACGTCGCCGTCGGCGGCCTCGCACACCTCGGCCATGGCGTTGATGAACGAGATCTTGGTGGCGAGGAAGGAGTTCGCGGCGGTCTTGACCAGCTCGGCGGTCGGGAAGTCGGTCACGACGAACGGCGAGCCCTCGCCGACCGGCCCCGCGTACACCTCGCGCAGCACCTTCTCGGCGCTCTCGCTCTCCACGCCGACCACGATGCGGTCCGGGTGCAGGGTGTCGTCGACGGCGAAGCCCTCGCGCAGGAACTCCGGGTTCCACGCCAGCTCCACGCCCTCGGGCAGCGTGGCGGCCAGCCGGGCCGCAGAGCCGACCGGCACCGTCGACTTGCCCACGACAAGGGCGCCGTCGCGCAGGTGCGGGGCGAGCGAGCCGAAGGCGGAGTCCACGAAGCTCATGTCACAGGCGTACTCGCCGTGCTTCTGCGGGGTGTTCACGCAGACGAAGTGCACATCGCCGAACGCCCCGACCTCCTCCCAGGAGGTGGTGAAGCGCAGCCGGCCGGTCGCGCCCTCGATGCCCGCGACGTGCTTGCGGAGCAGCTCTTCGAGACCCGGCTCGTACATGGGGACGCGCCCCTGGCCCAGCATCTCGATCTTCTCGGGGACCACGTCCAGACCCAGCACCTCGAACCCCAGCTCCGCCATGGCCGCGGCATGGGTGGCTCCGAGGTATCCGGTGCCGATCACGGTGATCTTGAGGGCCATGCGGTGCTCCTGGAAGTGCGGGCTCGGGAGGCGGGCAGCGTACGGGCGACAAACGCGCTGCCCGAGCATAGTCGGGCCCCCGGCGGGCCCCCTTTTCGGGCTGTCGCCAAGCTCACGTATGCCTACGGCGGTGCAGCCCCCTAAAATTAGGTTACTTAACGGTAGTTAGCGTCCCTTGGGGAGTGAGAGACCTTGGCCGGAACGGCTGGCAACTCGGAGTTCGACCTGTACCGCCCGTCCGAGGAGCACGACATGCTCCGCGACGCCATCCGCTCGCTCTCCGAGGCCAAGATCGGCCCGTACGCGGCCGAGGTCGACGAGCAGGCCCGCTTCCCCCGGGAGGCGCTCGACGCGCTGGTCGCCAACGACCTGCACGCCGTGCACGTGCCGGAGGAGTACGGCGGCGCAGGCGCCGACGCGCTCGCGACCGTCATCGTGATCGAAGAGGTCGCGCGGGTCTGCGCCTCCTCCTCCCTCATCCCCGCCGTGAACAAGCTCGGCTCGCTCCCGGTGATCCTCTCGGGCTCCGAGGAGCTGAAGAAGAAGTACCTGGGCCCGCTCGCCAAGGGCGAGGGCATGTTCTCGTACTGCCTCTCTGAGCCGGACGCCGGTTCGGACGCGGCCGGCATGAAGACCAAGGCCGTCCGCGACGGGGACTTCTGGGTCCTCAACGGCGTGAAGCGCTGGATCACCAACGCCGGTGAGAGCGAGTACTACACGGTCATGGCCGTGACCGACCTCGAGAAGCGCTCGAAGGGCATCAGCGCCTTCGTCGTCGAGAAGTCGGACGAGGGCGTCTCCTTCGGCGCCCCCGAGAAGAAGCTCGGCATCAAGGGCTCGCCGACCCGCGAGGTCTATCTCGACAACGTCCGCATCCCGGCCGACCGCATGATCGGCGAAGAGGGCACCGGCTTCGCGACCGCCATGAAGACCCTGGACCACACCCGCATCACCATCGCGGCCCAGGCCCTCGGCATCGCGCAGGGCGCCCTCGACTACGCCAAGGGCTACGTCCAGGAGCGCAAGCAGTTCGGCAAGGCCATCGCCGACTTCCAGGGCATCCAGTTCATGCTGGCCGACATGGCCATGAAGCTGGAGGCCGCCCGCCAGCTCACCTACTCGGCCGCCGCCAAGTCCGAGCGCCTCGACTCCGACCTGACGTTCTTCGGCGCCGCCGCCAAGTGCTTCGCCTCCGACGTCGCCATGGAGATCACCACCGACGCCGTCCAGCTCCTCGGCGGCTACGGCTACACCCGTGACTACCCGGTCGAGCGCATGATGCGCGACGCGAAGATCACCCAGATTTATGAAGGTACGAACCAGGTCCAGCGCATCGTGATGTCGCGCAACCTGCCGTAGCGGCAAGGGAGTTGACGAAAGGCCCGCATCCATGGCGCATGGATGCGGGCCCTTCCGTCGTGCGGTCTCGCGGCGGCTACTTGACCGTGACCGCCTCGTCGTTCTTCAGCTGGTTCACCAGCTGGGTGACCTTCGGCTTGTCCCAGAGGAGGGAGGTCTGCGGGCCGTCGCCCGCGACCGGCATGTTCATCGAGATGCCGTCGCCGCCGGTGATGCCCTTCATCGCCCAGAACATGGAGCCCAGGTCGAACAGACCCATGTCCTTGTCGACGATCAGGGTGTCCAGGCCCGCGCCCATCACCGGGTACAGCTTGAACGGGTTGAGGATCGTCGTCGGCGTCGCCGTCTGGCTGGCCAGGGCGGACAGGAACTTCTGCTGGTTCTTCGTGCGCTCCAGGTCACCGGCGGCGTAACCGTGCCGGTTGCGGACGAACGCGAGGGCCTGCTGGCCGTCGAGGGTCTGCTTGCCCTTCTTGAAGTCCGCGCCGGAGTCCTTGTCCTTGATGTCCTGCGGAATGTCGAGTTCCACACCGCCGACCGCGTCCACGATGTTCGCGAATCCCGCGAAGCCGATCTCCGCGTAGTGGTCGATGTGCAATCCGGTATTCGCCTCGACGGTACGGACGAGGAGCTCGGGGCCGTCGATCGAGAACGCCGCGTTCAGCTTGTCCTTGCCCTTGGACGGGAACGACTTTCCGGAATCGGAGCCCTTGAAGCTGGGGATCGTCACCCACGAGTCACGGGGCAGCGAGACCATCGTGTTCCCGTTGTCGCCGACGTGCAGCAGGATCATCGAGTCGGTCCGCTTGCCGTCGGCCGAGCCGGTGTGCAGCTTCTTCTTCTCCTCGTCGGACATGCCGTCGCGGGAGTCGGAGCCGACGATCAGGTAATTGGTGCCCTTGCCCTCGGCGGGCCGGTCGATGACCTTGGACAGGTCGACCTCGCGGCGCACCTTGCCGTCCGCCCAGAAGTACGTGCCGACCGCGGTGACCAGCAGCACGACGACCAGGGACAGCACCCCGATGGTGATCCGCCTGCGCCAGTTCGGCGCGGCCCCGGGCCTGCGCCCGCCGACGCGCCGCGGCCCCTCGGGACCACCCGGCCCGCCGGGACCCGCCGGACCCCGGTTCGCCGGGCTGCCGTAGACGTGGCCCTCGCTGTAGCCGCTGTCGTACGAGCCCTGCCCGGGCACGGCGCCCCGGCCGTACTGCTGCGGCTGCCCGTAGCCGTCGTCGTACCCGGGCTGCTGCTGCGGGACGGGGCGCTGCGGGGGAGGGACGGGGGCGGGCCGCTGGACGTGCCGCATCCGGCGCGCGCCCTCGGGCCGCGCGGCGGAGCTGCCGCGGCCGTAGGCGTCGTCGCCGTTTCCGCGGGCGTTGCCATTGCGGGCGTCGGGCCATTCATTCATGCCGTCCAGCATGCACGGCGGCCCCGGGCCGCTGACAGGGCAGGGGGGAGTTCGGGGCAGGGCTGTTGCAAGGCTGATGCAAAGAGGTTCGGCGGGTCGCCGCCTAAAGTGGATCGCATGACTGATCTTCCGGGCAAGCCGACCTCGGCCTCCCGAACCACCCTGAGCCACATCATGACCACCCATGACACCAACCTCCTCGGCACGGTGCACGGCGGCGTGATCATGAAGCTGGTGGACGACGCCGCGGGCGCGGTGGCCGGACGCCACTCGGGCGGCCCGGCCGTCACCGCCTCCATGGACGAGATGGTGTTCCTGATGCCGGTCAGGGTCGGCGACCTGGTGCATGTGAAGGCGCAGGTCAACTGGACGGGCCGGTCCTCGATGGAGGTCGGCGTGCGGGTGCTCGCCGAGCGCTGGAACGAGTCGACCCCGGCCCAGCAGGTGGGCTCCGCCTACCTCGTCTTCGCGGCGGTCGACGCCGACGGCAAGCCGCGTCCGGTACCGCCGGTGGTCCCCGAGACCGAGCGCGACGAGCGCCGCTACCAGGAGGCCCAGATCCGCCGCACCCACCGCCTCGCCCGACGCCGCGCGATCATGGAACTCCGCGAGAAGCGGGCGGCCGAGGGGCTCGACGACTGAGCACTGCCGCTGGTGCTGGGCATGTGCCTGCGGGCCGTCGCGGCGGAGCCGCACCATGTCACGGCTCCGCGTACCTTCAGAGCCCCTCAGACAGGGCCCCTCAGAGGCTCAGGGACAGATCACCTTGTCGCCCGTCATGGTGCCGAAGTCACCCTGCGGCTGTTCCTCCGCCCTCACCGGCACGACGTCCTTGAAGTCCGCGCCCGCCGTCACCTTCAACGTGGCTCCCAGCCCCTTCACCGGGCGCAGCTCACTGCCCGGGAGGGCGGCCGCAAGGGACCCGGCCGAGCGGTCCCAGCGCGGGTCGTACTCGATCAGGGTGCGGCGCATGCCGAGGTTGGTGCTGGCCCGGGGGATGCCGGTGGTCTGGAAGCCCGTGGCGTGCAGCGCGTCGTCGACGCGGCGGCCGAGCCCGTCGGTGTGGGTCCCGTTGTAGACCTGGACCTTGATCCGCTCGGGGGCGACCTCGACGAGCGAGCCCGGCTCCTTGCGCGGCGGCTTCTCGTCCTTGGACGCCGGCTGCGGCGAGGGCTTCGGCGCGTGCGGGGCCAGCGGCTTGTCGTCGTGGAGCAACTGGAACAGTTTCTTCGCCTTGGCGGCGTCCCACTTCACGGTCGATCCGACGCCCTTGATCTGGATGCCGAGCTGCCCGAGCGGCACCGTCGTGAAGTCGGACGAGGAGGGCGAGAACCCCTTCATCGCGGAGGCGAAGTTCAGCATCTCCTCCACCCCGAAGCCCTCGTCGGCCCGTACCGAGGACAGCAGGGACGAGGCGAACTCGCGGAACTTCACCGGGTTGAGGAGCACCCCGTTGCCCGTCGCCTTCGCGGCCAGGGCGGCCAGGAAGCGCTGCTGGCGCTGCATCCGGCCGAGGTCGGACGAGCCGTCGGTGTGCCGGGAGCGCACGTACTGGAGGGCTTCGCCGCCGTTCAGCTGGTGGGTGCCCGCGGCCAGGTCGAGGCCGGTGTAGGAGTCCTTCATGGGGCGGGCCGTGCAGATCTGCACGCCGCCGACCACGTCGACCGTCTTCATGAAGCTGGTGAAGTCGACCTCCAGATAGTGGTTGATCTTCAGCCCTGTCATGTGCTCGACGGTGCGCACGGTGAGCGAGGGCCCGCCCTCGGCGTAGGCCGCGTTCAGCTTCACGGGGTGCTTGCCGTAGTGCCGGCCAGTGGTCTCGTCGGTGTGCTCGGGGACCTCGGCGTAGGAGTCGCGCGGCAGGCTCACCACGCTGATGCGGTCCCGCTCCTCCGAGACGTGCACCATCATGATCGTGTCGGTGCAGTGGCAGGGCGCCCCGCCGAGCCGGTACTTCTGCTTCTCCTCGGGCGTGATCTTGTCCCGCCCGTCGGTGCCGACCAGCAGGATGTTCGTGCCCCGGCTGCCCTGCGGACGGTTCTTCATGTCCCGGAACGGGTCCACGCGGCCGATCCCGCCGTCCAGGCTGGTGACCACCGCATGGCCGACCCCGCCCGCGCCGAGCACCAGGACGGACAGCGTCGTCGCGAGCCGCAGGCCCCAGCGGGGGCGCTCGTCCTGCTGCTGTCTGCTGCGGGGCTGAACGGGGCGTACGGAGCGCGGACGGGGCGGCGTGGGCACGGGGACCTCCGCGGGTGGCAGGGGGATCTTGAGCACCGTAGGCCCATACGATCAGCTACCCCGCGCACCACCCGGCCGCCGCGCGACCGTGTCCCCCATTCGCGGTAACGTGACCACCGATGAACGCCACGCCTGCTGTTTCCGTGATCATGCCGGTCCTCAATGAGGAGCGGCATCTGCGCAACTCGGTCCGTCACATCCTGGAGCAGGAGTACGCGGGCGAGATGGAGGTGGTGATCGCGCTCGGCCCGTCCAGTGACCGTACCGACGAGATCGCCGCCGAGCTGGTGCGGGAGACCGCGTCCAACGCACGGGCCCGGGTCCACACCGTGCCCAATCCCACCGGGCGCACGCCCGCGGCCCTGAACGCCGCGATCAAGGCCTCGCGCCACCCGATCGTGGTACGCGTCGACGGCCACGGCATGCTGTCGCCGAACTACATCGCGACCGCCGTGCGCCTCCTTGAGGAGACCGGCGCCCAGAACGTCGGCGGCATCATGCACGCCGAGGGCGAGAACGCCTGGGAGGACGCGGTCGCCGCCGCGATGACCTCGAAGATCGGCGTCGGCAACGCGGCCTTCCACACCGGGGGCGCGGCCGGGCCCGCCGAAACCGTGTATCTGGGTGTCTTCCGCCGCGAGGCCCTTGAACAACAGGGCGGCTACAACGAGGAGTTCATCCGCGCCCAGGACTGGGAGCTGAACTTCCGGATCAGGGAGGCCGGCGGCCTCATCTGGTTCTCGCCCGAGCTCAAGGTCCAGTACCGACCCCGGCCTTCCGTGAAGGCGCTGGCCAAGCAGTACAAGGACTACGGGCGGTGGCGCCACGTGGTGGCCCGCTACCACGAGGGCTCCATCAACCTGCGCTATCTGGCGCCGCCGACCGCCGTCTGCGCGATCGCCGCGGGCGTGGTGGTGGGCGCCCTGCTCACGCCGTGGGGGTTCGTGGTCCCGGCCGGCTATCTGGCCGCGATCGCGGCGGGCTCGCTCCCCGCCGGCAAAGGCCTCTCGCTCAAGGCCCGCGCCCAGATCCCGGTGGCGCTCGCCACCATGCACATGTCCTGGGGCTACGGCTTCCTGACCAGCCCGAAGGCGCTGGCCAAGAAGGTCATCGCGAGCCGCCGCCCGAGCGTGCGGACCACGTCCGTCTGAGCGGACGAAGCGCAGAGCCGACGGAACAGAGCGTACGAAACAGGGGGCGCCCGGTGCCGAAAAGCACCGGGCGCCCCCTTTCGCCTACGTACGCGGGCTAGAAGCGGTAGGGCGCGTACACCTCCATGCAGGCGCCCTTGTCGGCTCCGTTGACCGACTCGGTGTCCTTGAGCGGGTCGCTCGCCTTGGGGTCCTGCTTCGGGTAGCTGTCGCCGGTGCGCCAGTCGCCGCCGACCACCAGGGTCAGGCCCTTGACGTCGGTGGCCTTGACTGCGGAGGCGGGCAGGCCGAGCGCCGCGGCGACCGACTCCGCGTCCGCCTTGCCCTGGGCGCCCGCGGCCTTGGGATAGTCGACCTCACTGGTGGAGGCGGGGCCGCCGGAACCCGTGTCGGCCTTCTTGAAGCCCTTCGCCTTGAGCGCGGTGACCACCTCGGTGGCCCGGCCCTTGGCGGCGAGGCGGCCGCCCGTGCCGGTGCCGTTGACCACGGTCACCGCGAGCGAGTCGGGAGCCGCGGCGGCCGGGCCCTTGGAGGGCGCCGGGGCGGGCTTGCCGTCGTCCTTGCCGTCCAGCGGCTTGTCGTCGCGCAGCATCGCCCACAGCGCGTCGGCCTTCGCCTTGTCCGGCACCACGTGGGCGTCCGGGTCCTTGGGGTCGGGCAGGCGCGGCATGGTCAGCATGTTGATGCGGTCCATGGGGATGTTCTTGAGCTCCATCCCCAGGTCGAGCAGCTTCTTGACGGTGCCGAGCTCGGAGGAGACCTTGAGCACGTCGACCGCGGTCTCGGCGATGTTCAGCAGGCGGCCCGTGTCGGTGAACGCGTTCTGGTCCTTGAGGTTGCGGATCACCGAGTTCATGTACATGTGCTGGGCCTGGGAGCGGCCGATGTCGCTGCCGAAGGCGTGCCGGGTGCGCAGCCACTGCAGGGCCTGCTCGCCCTTCACGGTGTGGTTGCCCGCGGTCAGGTGCAGGTGCGAGCCACCGGGCTGGAGCTTGGTGGGGTGGTCGTCGACGTTCTGCTTCACGCAGACGTCGGCGCCGCCCACGGCGTCGGAGATGGCCACGACACCGGCGAAGTCGACCATCATCCAGTGGTCGATGTAGATGCCGGTCAGCTTCTCCCAGGTGTCCAGGACACAGCCGGCTCCGCCACGCCCGAGTGCCTCGTTGATGATGGCGTTGGTGGCCGGATTGACCTTGTTCTTCTCGGTGTCCTTGCACTCGGGCACGTCCACCCGGGTGTCGCGCGGGATGCTCACGACCGAGGCGTTCTTGCGGTCGGCGGAGACGTGGAGCAGCATCTGTACGTCCGCGTGCGGATCGCCGCCCCGGTCCTGCTTCGCGCCGCCGAGCTTGACGTTCTCGTCCGAGTTACGGCTGTCGGAGCCGATGAGCAGGATGTTCAGCGGCGTCTGGCCGTCGGCGTTCGGCGCGGTCTTCTTGGCGTCGCTGCCGCCCGCGCTGCGGTCGCCCTTGCGGATGCTGTTGTTCAGGTGCTGGTAGTACAGGTAACCGGCGGTGGCCGTCCCGAGTATGAGGACCGCGAGCGTGATCGCGGTCCATCTCAGTATTCGGTGCTTGCGTTTGCCGCGTTTGCGGCGGCCGCCCCGGCGGTGTCCGCTGCCGGACGCCGCCGCGTCTCCGGGCGCGTCGCCGCCGCCGGACGCGCCGGAGCCGCCCGCCGGCCCCGAACTGCCGGACTTCTTCGGGGAGTTGGCCTCGACCGGCTTGGCCTCGCCGGGCGCGTCGTCCCCGTACAGGCTCTCGTCCCAGCCGAGTTCGCCCGCGTGCTCGACGCGTCCGCGCGCCCCCTCTCCGCGCACGCTGTTCCTGCCCACCCCAATACCCCCTGTCGTGTCGACTCCCCCTGAGGCCCGGGCGGGCCGTGAGTCCCTTACTTGGCGCACACCGACTTGTCGGCTTCGACCTTCTGAATGCCTTCCGGTGCCTTGGCCGGAGCGGAGATGGGCGTTCCCGCCTCCTTGAAGTCGGGGCCGAGGGTCAGCACCATCGGCTCCTTGCCCACGGCGTCCTTCGTGCCCGGCTGCAGCGCGGAGGCGGGCAGGCCGAGCAGATCCGCGAGCTTGCGGGCCTGGTCGGCCTGGTTCGGTGCGTAGGCCAGGACCGTGGCGGGCACCTTCGCCGGCGCGTTGGAGCCGTTGCTCGACTTGAGCACGCCCTGCTGGTTCTGCAGCCAGGTCACCATCACGCCCGCGGCGCCCGCCTTCGCGCCGCCGTTGAGCACGGTGACCCGTACGTCGGAGGCCTGGGCACGGGGTCCGTTGAGGCGGGCGGCCTCTTCGGCGGCGGCCGCGCTCTTGGCGTCCGCCTCCTTCTTCTTCACCTCGGTGAGCGAGGTGTCGGAGCGCATCATCGCGAACAGCGCGTCGGCCTTCGTCGGGTCGGGCACGACCGTGATGTGCTTCTTGCCCTCGGCAGGATTGTCTATGACCGGCAGCGTGGTGAAGGTGATGTTCTTCGCGTCGATCTTGCCGAGCACCTGGGCGAGGTCGGTCAGCTTCTTGATGCTGCCTATGCCGGAGTCGACCGTGAGCGCCTTGGTCGCCACGTCCGCGAGGCTGTACATCTTGGTCGGGCTGCCCAGGGTGTCGTCCGACTTCATCTGCCGGATCATCGAGCTCAGGAACTGCTGCTGCTGCTTGATCCGGGAGAGGTCGCTCTCGTCGCCGAAGCTGTGCCGGGTCCGTACGAACGCGAGGGCCTGCTCGCCCTTGACGACGCTCTCGCCGGCCGGGAGCTTCAGATGCGACTTGGGGTCGCTCACCGGCTTGGTGAGGCAGACCTTGACGCCGCCGACAGCCGTGGACAGCTCCTTGACGGCGTTGAAGTCGGCCATCATGAAGTGGTCGACGTTGAGCCCGGTGAGCTGCTTGACCGTACGCATCGTGCAGCCCGGGTCGCGACCCTCCTGGCCCAGGCTCGTGTTGAACCGCACGTTCTTCTCGGCCCGCACCGTCTTGGTGGTGCCGTCCTTCTGCCTGGTCGGGCAGGCGGGGATGTCGGTCACCATGTCGCGCGGGATGGACATCGCGGTCGCGTTGGTCCGGTCCGCCGAGACGTGGAAGAGGATGTTGGTGTCGGCGTGGCCCTCGCTGCCCGCGTCGCCGTAGCCCTCGTTGCCCTTGCCGGTGCGCTTGTCGGTGCCGATGACGAGGATGTTGAACGCCCCGTCCGGCACCGAACTCTTGCTGCCCGCGTCACCGACGTCGACGGTGTTGAGGTTGCCGTTGAAGTGCTGGTAGAGCCAGTACGCGCCGCCCGCGCCGACGACGAGGACGAAGCCCATCACGCCGCCCGTCCACAGCAGGGCCTTCTTCTTGCGCGTCGTCTTGGGCTTGCGCTTGCGGCGGCCCTGCGCGTCGGGGGACTCCTCGGGGGAGCGGTTCGATCGGCGATTGCGCTGCCCGGGCACCTCACGACGCCCGGAACGCCCGGACTGCCCTGATTTTCTGCCCGACGCAGTACCTGTCGACGATCGCCCGGAACCGGAATTCGACTGCGTTCCGGAAGGATTCAGTCGCAATTCGTAAGTGCCGGTATCCGGGTTGAGGACCCACTGGTCTGCGGGGTCGACATCATCGGCCCGCCCACGGCTCTGCGCATCCACGGTTGCTTCTGTCCTCCGTCGGTGCCGAGTCGCTTCCCCCAAAGCGCTCAATCATTCGCTCCTGCGGTGCGCGGCCCGTTGGCCTTGTCGCACCGGATCGCGTCACACTATCTGGCCAGTTCAGCGAAGAGCGACGACCGTGACAAATTCCACGCCCTTTACAAGCGGGCATTTGGCCCCAATCCGCTGGTCGTTGCCTGCATTTCACAGGTTGTCGACATACACGCCCGGCTAGCCGCACATGCCCGTGGCGGCGTTCGTCCCCGAGTAGAGGGGGGTCGCCGAAGCGCTCTGCGACGGGTCCGGATCGTCGGGCTTGCCGTCCCCGCCGGAGCCGGTCCCACCCTTCGCGCCCTCCTTGGCCCTCGTCACGTCCGCGGAGGGCGCCACCTTGATCGGCCGGTCTTCGCGCAGCTGCTTGAAGAGCTTGTCCGCGTCCGGCTGCACGAGCTCGTCGCGGTCGCTGTCGTACGCATAAGGCTGACGCGGAACGGTCAGGAAGCGGATGTTCTCGGTCGGAATCCCGCGCACCGAGCGCACCAGGTCGTACAGGTCCTTCAGCGTGTTCAGACCGGGGTCCGTGGTGATGGACCTGGTCGCCGCGTCCAGGACCGGGAAGAGCCGGGTCGGGTTGAGCAGCACCCCGTTGCTCTGCACCTTCTTGATCAGCGAGCCGAGGAACTGCTGCTGGCGGTCCATGCGCTGGGTGTCACTGCCGTCCCCGAAGCCGTGCCGGGAGCGCACGAAGCCCAGCGCCTGCTCCCCGCGCAGCAGTTGGCGCCCCGCGGGGAGTTTCAGGTGGGCCTGCCGGTCGTCGACCGGCTCCTTCAGGCAGACCTCGACGCCGTCCACCGCGTCGACCATGTCCTTGAACCCGCTGAAGTCGACGACCATGTGGTGGTCGATCCGGATGCCGGTCATGTTCTCGACCGTACGGATCGTGCAGGCGGCGCCGGCCATCTCGAACGCCGAGTTGAACTGGGTGAATTGGGCCTTGGTGCTGGTGCCGTCGGGCCTGCCGCAGGCGGGGATGTCGGTCATCAGGTCGCGCGGCAGCGAGACGGCGGTGGCGCTGAGCCGGTCGGCGGCCAGGTGCAGCAGGATCGTGGTGTCCGAGCGCTGGCTGCCGCCGTCGTCCCTGCCGTACGAGGAGTTGTTGCCCGCGCGCGAGTCCGAGCCGATGAGCAGCAGGTTCTGCGCGCCGTGCACGACGGAGGCGGGCCGGTCCCGCTCGTACTTGTCCAGCTCGTGCGCGGCGGTGGTGTCCGTCTGGATGTTGCCGTCGAGCTTGCGGTAGAACCACCAGCCGGTTCCGGCCGCCGCGAGGACGACGACGGAGACGCCGATCGCGGTCCAACGCAGCCAGCGGCGGCCGCCCTTGGCGTCTGCGGGCTCCGCGCCCGGTGCGGCCTCCGCTGCGTTGGGCTCGGTGTCCGTGGGCTCCGTGACCGTGGGCTCGGCTTCCGGTCCGGTCTCTGTGGGCTCTGCTGCCGCGGGCTTCGCGTCCGGTCCGGTGCCGGTGGCCGGTGGTGGCTGCTCGGCCCCGGCCCGGTCTTCCGGCTCGGGGGGCGTGTCAGCACTGTCGGTCACGTCGGCGTCCATCCTCACGGGCCATCACGGGTCGGCGGGCGCGCTGCGCCGCCGGGCACCCCGATAGACGGCCGAATCGCGCGCATGGTTGTGCGTACGGTCGATCATGTACCGGAGGTGGTGCCGGGGCTCGGGGGCCGGGCCCGGCGGTGGGCCACAAGGGTGGAGATCGGCGGACCGTCAGGGCCGCGGGAAGGGTCGCCGGATCACAGCGAGCGGTGCGTGACCCTCTCGCTCTCGGCCCGCTTCTCAAGCCCGCCGTCGGCCAGTTGGGCCAGATTGCGGCACAGGACGACCGAGCCGCCCGAGGCGAGCGGGGCGTACAGACCGTGGGCGAGCCCTTGCCAGGTGTCGTACGGGAGCGCCGAAAGGAGCCGCGAACCGGAGCCGAGGCCGAGCTCGGAGGCCCCGGCGCGGGCCCGCGCGACGAGTTCGGCGGCGCTCAGTTCGAGGCCGTCGACGGCGAGCGCGGGGGCGTCGGGGTCGACGGGCACGAAGGGCGCGAACCGGTCGCCCTGGCTCGGCACCTCGACGGCGTAGTCCGCGAAGCCGGCGGGCGGCTGCGGGAAGCGGCCGCCGAGCGGGCGCAGCGCGAGCGCCACCCGCTCGCCGGTGCAGGCGCGGGCCTCCTCAAGGGTGTCGGGGCCGCTGACCACGAGGTCGGCCGCGGCCGCGTCGCCGCCGATCTCCACGGTCACGCCCACCGAGTGGCAGGCCATCAGCCACACCGCGCTCTGCCAGTGCGCGGGGAGCAGCAGCGCGAGCCGGTCGCCGGGTGCGGCGGCGAGATCGCCCTGGAGCAGATTCGCGGTCTTGGCCACCCAATTGGCGAAGGTGGCGACGGACAGTTCCACGCGCTCGCCGGTGGCGTCGTCGTAGAAGGTGATGAGGGGGCGGCCCGGGTCCGCGGCGAGCGCGGATCGCAGCAGGTCGGCAGGGGTGCGGTCGCTGGCGTTCACGCGGGCAAGGCTACGCGGCGCGCCGGGGCGGCAGCGGCACCGGTGGGCGGGTGCGTACACCGGTTTGGCCGACGGGCCGTCAGTTCCGCAATGGACAGGATTGTCCATCTATGTCCACGATCGTCAGCATGCGTAGCTTCCTTGCGTCTTCGATCGGCGTCGCCGCGGCCGCGGCCCTCGCCCTCCCTCTGGTGGTCATGACATCCGTAGCGGCATCGAGTGCCGAGCCGCCCCCCACCGCGGAACCCGCCGGCTCCACCCAGTCGCTGCGGCTGGCCCCGCTGCCCGGCGCGGACCGTGCGGCGGACGAAACCCCCGAACAAGGCCTGGCCCAACAGGAAGTCCGGCCGTTCTCGCTGGTCGGCGTGGTCTGGGACAAGCCCGACGACGAGTTGCACGGCAGCGTCCAGGTCCGCACCCGGGGCCGCGCTGACGGCACCTGGTCCGACTGGCAGGACCTGGAGACCCACAACAGCGACCACGCCGCGGACCCCGACACCTCCGAGGCCGCGCGCCCCTTGCACGGCTCGACCGCGCCGCTGTGGGTGGGCGACTCGGACGCCGTCGAGGCACGCGTACGCCCCGAGCGAGCCGGCGGCGAGCCGCTTCCCCAGGGCCTGCGCCTGGACCTCGTCGACCCGGGCACCGGACCCGCCGACGAGGACCCGGGCGACAGCACCCGCGACAAGCAGGCCCCCGACGTGCTGCCCGCCCTGGACACGGCCGCGAGCCAGGCCGAGGCCGCCGAGGTGGCCGGGCCCACGGCCCAGGCCCGTCCGTACCTCGGGAAGCGGCCGCGCATCATCACGCGCAAGGGCTGGGGCGCCGACGAGGGGCTGCGCGAGGGCGGGTTCATCTACACCAAGAGCGTCAAGGTCGCCTTCGTCCACCACACCGCCTCCGGCAACGGATACAGCTGTGCCCAGGCGCCCTCCGTCTTGCGCGGTATCTACCGCTACCACGTCAAGAGCAACGGGTGGCGGGACATCGGCTACAACTTCGCCGTCGACAAGTGCGGAAACATCTACGAAGGCCGCGCCGGGGGCGTGACCAAGGCCGTCATGGGCGCGCACACTCTCGGTTTCAACACCAACAGCGTGGGCATCGCGGTCCTTGGCACGTACAACAACACCACCCCGTCCACCGCCGCCCTCAAGGCCATCGAGCAACTCTCGGCCTGGAAGCTCGGACTGTACGGAGTGAACCCGACCGGCAAGAGCACGCTCGTCTCCGGCGGCGGCAAAGGCAACCACTACAAGAAGGGACGCAGCGTCAAGTTCAACACCATCTCCGGCCACCGCGACGGATTCGCCACCGACTGCCCGGGGGCGCGCCTGTACGGCAAGCTCGGCGCGGCCCGGGTCTCCGCGGCCCACTACCAGGGGCGGCGTTGAGACACGGGCTCCGGCCGGCGGCATGAGCAACCGGACAGTCTGCATACACTGGCCGGCCGGGAGTTCCGCCCGAGTGTGACGGAATCCGAAGGCCGGCCCCAGCAGGAAGCAGAGACGACAGGTGACAGAAGCGATCCTCCTGGTCGGCGGCAAGGGCACGAGGCTGCGCCCGCTCACGGTGAACACGCCGAAGCCGATGGTTCCGGCGGCCGGCGTCCCCTTCCTCACCCACCAGCTGGCCCGGGCCCACGCGGCGGGCGTCGACCACATCGTCCTGGCCACCTCCTATCTGGCCGAGGTGTTCGAGCCGTACTTCGGCGACGGCTCCGCCCTCGGCCTCAGCATCGAGTACGTGACGGAGGACGAGCCGCTGGGAACGGGCGGCGCCATCCGCAACGTGGCGTCCAGACTGAACTCGGGCCCCGACGACCCGGTCCTGATCTTCAACGGCGACATCCTGACGGGCCTGGACATCAGGGCGCTCGTGGACACCCACGACTCCTCCGGCGCGGATGTCTCCCTGCACCTGACCCGGGTCGACGATCCGAGGGCGTTCGGCCTGGTCCCCACCGACCCGACCGGCCGCGTCACGGCCTTCCTGGAGAAGCCCCAGACGCCGGAGGAGATCGTCACGGACCAGATCAACGCGGGGGCGTACGTGTTCCGCCGCTCGGTGATCGACGAGATCCCGGCGGGCCGCCCGGTCTCCGTGGAGAGGGAGACCTTCCCCGGCCTGCTGGCGGCGGGCGCCCACCTCCAAGGGATGGTGGACTCGACCTACTGGCTGGACCTGGGCACTCCGCAGGCGTTCGTCCGGGGCTCGGCGGACCTGGTCCTGGGCCGCGCCCCGTCCCCGGCGGTGCCCGGCCGATGCGGCGACCGCCTGGTCCTGCCGACGGCGAAGGTGGCCCCCGACGCGAAGCTGACCGGCGGCACGGTGGTCGGCCACGGTGCGGTGGTCGGCGAGGGCGCGCGGATCGCGGGCAGCACGATCCTGTCGGACGCGGTGGTGGAAGCGGGCGCGGTGATCACGGACTCGCTGGTCGGAGCGGGCGCGCGAATCGGCGCGCGGACGATCCTGGCCGGAGCGGTCGTGGGCGACGGCGCGAGGGTGGGCCCGGACAACGAGCTCCGCGAAGGGGTACGGGTGTGGTGCGACGCGGTGCTCCCGGCGGGGTCGGTGCGCTTCTCCTCGGACCAGTAGCCCTTCCCCCACCCCGCCCCTTCCCGCTGTGACACTCTGCGGCTCCGCCGCGTGGCCTCCGGGGGTGGGTGAGATCGCTGCGGGCGGTGCGTGGCTGGTCGCGCAGTTCCCCGCGCCCCTGGCAGGGTTGGTGCTGGCCCGCATCGGGCATTTCAGCCTGTCCGGCGTTTGAGGACGAGCGCCCTTAAGGCGCGAACGGGGTCTGGGGCGGAGCCCCAGCAGCCACCGGCTCGCAGCCGAATCGCATCCCCCGGCGGGTCTCGGGAAGGGGCGGGGTGGGGAAGGCCCCCGGAGCCAAAGCCGCGTACCCTCGGAGGGCAGCCCACCCCCGAGGACCCACCCGTGGCAGGACGATTCGCCCCCCGCACCCCCAGCCGCCGCCCCATCCCCGCCCCCCGAACGGCAGGACGCACGCGAGCCTGGGCCCCGAAGCACGGCCCCCTCGACCTCCCCCTGACCCTCGGCCCCCTCAGGCGCGGCCCCCGGGACCCCACCTACCGCACCACCCCCGACGGAGCGGTGTGGCGCACGTCGAGAACCCCCGCCGGCCCCGCCACCCTGCGAGTGACCGCCGCGAAGGACACCGCGCACGCCGAGGCATGGGGCGAGGGCGCGGAGTGGATGCTTGAGCAACTCCCCGCACTGCTGGGGGAGTTGGACGACCCCGGCGCCTTCACCCCCCGGCACCGCCTCGTCGCGGAGGCGCACCGCAACCGCCCGGGCCTCCGCCTGACCCGTACCGGACTCGTCCTGGAATCCCTGATCCCCTCGGTCCTGGAACAGAAGGTCACCACGACCGAGGCCTACCGCGCCTGGCAGCTCCTGGTCCGCAAGTACGGCGAGCCCGCCCCCGGCGCCCCCGACGGGATGTACGTCATGCCCGACGCCAGGACGTGGGCGCTGATCCCGTCCTGGGAGTGGCACCGCGCCGGCGTCGACTCCAAGCGCTCGGACACCGTCATGCGCGCGGTGCGGGTGGCCCGCCGGATGGAGGAGGCGGCCACGATGGACGCCCCGAAGGCCGCCGAGCGGCTCCAGCTCATCGCGGGCATCGGCCCGTGGACGGCCGCCGAAACCCTCCAACGGGCCATCGGCGCCGCCGACTTGGTGACGGTCGGCGATCTCCACCTGCCCGGCATCATCGGCCACGCCCTCGCGGGCAACCGGAACGCCGACGACGCCGAGATGCTGGCCCTGCTCGAACCGTACGCGGGCCAACGCCACCGGGCTGCCCGCCTGATCCTGCTCAGCGGACGCACCCCGGAGCGCCGGGCCCCGCGCATGCAGCCCCGCGACATCGCCCCGCTGTAGTCGGAGCCTGCTCTCAGCGCACCTCGATGAACGCCGACGCCTCGCGTGCCGGGCGCTCCTTGGGCGGCTCGGCCGCATGCCCCACGGCCACCGCGCCCATCGGGTCCCAATGGGCAGGCAGGTCAAGGCAGTCGCGTACGACATCGCGGCAGAACATCGTCGAGGACACCCACGCCGAGCCGAGCCGCTCGCCCGCGAGGGCCACCAGGAAGTTCTGGACGCCCGCGCCCGCCGCGACCACGAACATCTCGCGCTCGGCGCCGTCGCGGCGGGCGTCGCCGTAGGAGTGCGAGCCGTCCATCACGAGGCAGGGCACCACCAAGTACGGTGCGGCGCGCAGGACTTCGCCCCGCGCGACCCGCTTGGCGATCGACTCCTCGGACTTGCCGTCGCGGCGCAGGTCTTCGATCCAGGCGTCCCGCATCGCGTCGAGCAGCCGCGTGCGCGACTCCTCCGATTCGAGCAGCACGAACCGCCACGGCGTCGTGTGGTGCGGGGCCGGCGCGGTGACCGCCGCCGCGACGGCGCGCCGTACCGCGCCCGGGTCGACGGGCTCGGCCGTGAAGGCCCGTACCGTACGCCGCTGGGTGACCGCCTCTCGTACCGCCTCCGAGGTTCCCAGGCGGAACATGTCGTCGACCGGGGCGCGGACCATCTCGCGGGCCGCGCCCTCGCCCGCGAGGTGCCCGAGGCCGCGGACCACGGCGACCGGAAGACCGCCGGCCTTGCCCTTCACCAGGTCGCCCGCGGCGGCCAGTTCGTCGGCGAGCGAGACCACCGTCGCGCTCAGCGGGTTGCCGTGCCCGTCCGTGCCGCCCCGCAGGTCGTCGAGGACGCGTACGCCGCTGGCGCCGATCGCCACGTCGGTGAGCCCGTTGCGCCACGGCCGCCCGAAGGTGTCCGTGACGACCACACCGACCTCGACGCCGAGCGCGTCGCGCAGCCCCGCGCGGATCGCGGCGGCCGAGGCGTCCGGGTCCTCGGGGAGCAACAGGACTGTCCCGGCAGGGGTGTTGGAAGCGTCGACGCCCGCCGCGGCCATGATCAGGCCCTGCCGGTTCTCGACTATGCGCAGGGCGCCGCGCCGGGCCACCACCCGTACCGTCTCGGCGTCTATGGCCGCCTCGCGGTCGGCGGCCTCGGTGATCCGGCCCTCCGCCTTGGAGACGATCTTCGAGGTGACGAGCAGGATGTCGCCGTCGGCGAGGCCGGGCTCGGCCGCCGCGATCAGCTTCGCGAGGTCGTCACCGGCCTGCACCTCCGGCAGCCCCGGCACCGCCCACACCTGGAAGGAAGGGTTCACGCGCGGACCTCCTCGGCCAGCGTGAGGGCCTCGCGGGCCATCGCGGCCGTCGCCTCCAGGTCCGTCATCATCAGCGGCACGGCCAGGCAGCGGATGCCCGCTTCCTCGATCCGCGCGACCGATCCGGCGTCCACGCTGTCGACGAGCCAGCCGTCGAGCAGCCCCGAGCCGTAGTGCTCGGCGACCGCGGCCGCGGTGGACTCCACGCCGACCGCGGCGAGGACCTTGTCGGCCATGCCGCGCACCGGGGCGTCACCCACGATGGGGGAGAGGCCGACCACCGGCACGCCCGCCTCGGCGATCGCCTCGCGGATGCCGGGCACGGCCAGGATCGTGCCGACCGAGACGACCGGGTTGGACGGCGGGAAAAGGATGACGTCGGCCGAGGCGATCGCTTCGAGGACGCCGGGCGCGGGCTTGGCCTGCTCGGCACCGACCGGCACGACGGCCTGTGCGTCCACGGAGGCCCGCAGCTTCACCCAGTACTCCTGGAAGTGGACCGCCTTGCGCTCGCCGTCCACGTCGACGGCCACATGGGTCTCGACGCGGTCGTCGGACATCGGGATGAGCCGGACACCGGGCTGCCAGCGGGCGCACAGCGCCTCGGTGACGGCGCTCAGCGGATAGCCCGCGCCGAGCATCTGCGTACGGACGATGTGGGTCGCGAAGTCGCGGTCGCCGAGCCCGAACCACTCGGGCCCCACCCCGTACGCGGCGAGCTCCTCCTTCACGGTGAAGGACTCGTCGGTACGCCCCCAGCCCTGCTCCTCGTTGATGCCACCGCCCAGGGTGTACATCACGGTGTCGAGGTCGGGGCAGACTTTGAGGCCGAACAGATGGATGTCGTCACCGGTGTTGCCGATGACGGTGATGTCCGCGTCGGGGGCGGCGGACTTCAGACCACGGAGGAAGCGGGCACCACCGATGCCGCCTGCCAAGACCACAATGCGCATGCACAGAGTCTGTCAGGCGGGTACGACATCCTGGGTCGCCGGGGAGGCACTCTGGCTGGCATGCATCGGCATGTCGGTCAGGCCCGGATAGTAGACGTGCAGGCTGATGGCCGGCTCCAGGGAATCGTTCACGACGTCGTGCACGTAGCCCGGCGCGAAGACCCGCTGGGATCCGGCGCCCAGGTTCTGTACGCCGCGCTCGGTGTGCTCGGTCAGCTCGCCGTCCAGGACGGTCAGTACGCCCGATGAGGCGCCGTGGTCGTGGGCGCCGCTGCCCTGGCCGGGCACCCAGGACAGGAGCCAGACCTCGTAGCCGGGCCCGGTGCGCAGGCGGTGGTACCAGCGGGAGACCGCGTCGTACTGGACGAGGTGGGCCCACTGGGAGCGGTCGGCGGCGATGGAGCGGGCGAGTCCGGCGAACTCGGCGACCGTGGCGGGGTGCTCGCGGGTGGGCTGCAGGAGGTGCTGGACCTCAAGGATGTCGCCGGCGATCTGGAGGTCGCTGTGGCTGCTGTTCATGGTGCGGGGGTTCCTCGGCAGGAGTGCTGGGGTGTCGCAGATGAGGTGTCTCGCGGAGACGGCGGCCGCCCGGAGCGGACGCGTGGCGTCTCAGGGGAGGCGAGAGGAGAAGCTGGATCGCACGTGGGGCAGGAGGTGCGGAATCAACAGCTGGAACAGCAACAGCGCGCCTGGACAGCGCTGCGGAACCCACGGAGGTGGGTCGCTCGGTGCGCTGCGGTCACTGACATGCGGTCCAGGAGACCGGGTCGGTGGGTGTGTTGTCAACCCAATGCCCGATTTGGCGGCAATGTTTCACCTCATCCGGTTACTGGAGTCGGAGAAAGGTTTGTGCAGTCGTGGGGCGGGAGATGTGGCGCAGCAACTGCGCAACCAAACGTCGTTGCCTTCTCGTGATCTGAATGTGATCCGGGCCGCTTTCCGGGTACGGGCGCAACAAGATCAACACTCGTCTCGTCCTCTTCTGTAGTCAGAGTCGAGCGGGAGTCGAGTGAACCGGCGAGGAACTGGTGAGGAGGGGCGTCGGCGTGGCTCAGTGGCGGGTGTCACCTTTTTACCGATTTGAACACTTTCCGCATAGCCTTGGTTCCGCAGAGTGAATACGGGGCCCAATAGCAGATCTCGGCTTGACTGGCCCGGATCCACGCACTTGTAATTTCACTCGTGTCGTTCGGCCGGATTCGGTAACGGCAACATCACGGGGCAGCAAAGACAGACGAGGGGCGCACATGACCGAGCTGTTTCAGGAACTGCTGGTCGACGAGGCCGAAGAGGAGCTCGGCTGGCAGGAACGGGCCCTCTGCGCCCAGACCGACCCCGAATCCTTCTTCCCCGAAAAGGGCGGCTCCACCAGGGAGGCCAAGAAGGTCTGCCTCGCCTGCGAAGTGCGCTCCGAATGCCTTGAGTACGCCCTCGCCAATGATGAGCGGTTCGGCATCTGGGGCGGCCTGTCCGAGCGCGAGCGCCGCCGTCTGAAGAAGGCCGCTGTCTGAAGTCGCCGAAGAGGGCCCGCAGGTGGTCGCCGAAGAGGGCTCGCGGATGGTCACCGAAGAAGCCTTCAGGTGATCCCGGAAGAGGGCTCGCAGGTGATCCCCGGGCTCGCGGGTGGTTCCCGAAGAAGGCCCCCAGGTAGTCCTCCAGTCCTCGAAGAAGGGCCCTCGGGAAGGGCCTCAGGAACGTCGCCGTCCGACCTCGGCGGCCACCCTCGGGGGCTCAAACCGCCCAACTCCGTACACAACCAACGGTCCGTCCCCTGTGCCCCGTCCGCAGGCGGCGGACCGTTTGTGCGGCAGCCGTTAGTGTGGGGCGCTGTCCACGGCACTCCGGTCACGTCAGAGCCCGTCTCGCAACACCGGCCGCGCCGACCGCAGTCAGCACAGCAGCCTTCCGGGGCGGAGGGGCCCGTACCTCGATGTCCGTGCACAGCCAGTCGACGGCCCCGTACGAGGCGGCCGCGACTCCCGAGTTCCCCCGACACGTCGTCACCGCCGTGGTCGTCTCGCACGACGGCGCACGCTGGCTCCCCGACGTGCTGGCCGGACTCCTCGGCCAGGAACGCCCCGTACAGAACGCGTACGCCGCCGACACCGGCAGCGCGGACGACTCCGCCCGCCTGGTCACGGAGGCCCTCGGCGCCGAACGCGTGCTGCACCTCGCCCGCCGCACCGGCTTCGGCACCGCCGTCGAGGAGGTTGCCCGCACCGCACCCGTGCTCGGCCCCGAGGAACTGCCCTACCTGAAGCGCCCCAGCGGCTGGGACCCGGTCTCGCGCACCTGGCGCGACGACAGCTACGACCTGCCCGAACTCCCGCACGGCGAGCCCGTGCAGTGGCTCTGGCTGCTCCACGACGACTGCGCGCCCGAGCCCGACGCCCTCGCCGAAATGCTCCGCGTCGCCGACTCCAACCCCTATGCCGCGATCGTCGGTCCCAAACTCCGCGGCTGGTACGACCGCAAGCAGCTCCTCGAAGTGGGCGTCTCCATCGCCCACAGCGGGCGCCGCTGGACGGGCCTGGACCGGCGCGAACAGGACCAGGGCCAGCACGACCAGGTCCGGCCCGTTCTGTCGGTGTCGTCCGCGGGCATGCTGATCCGCCGCGACGTGTGGGACGAGCTCGGCGGCTTCGACCGCAGGCTGCCGCTGATGCGCGACGACGTCGACCTGTGCTGGCGCGCCCACGCCGCAGGCCACACGGTCCTCGTCGCCCCCGACGCCGCGGTCCGCCACGCAGAGGCCGCGGCCCGCGAGCGCCGCACCGTCGACTGCGCGGGCCGCTCGGTCGTCAACCCGCACCGGGTCGACAAGGCGGGCGCCGTCTACACGATGCTCGTCAACTCCCGTCCCGCGCTGCTCCCTTACGTGCTCCTTCGTATCGTGATCGGCACGCTGCTCCGCACCGTCGCCTACCTCGTGGGCAAGGTGCCGGGGCAGGCCGTCGACGAGGTGATGGGCCTCTTCGGCACCCTGCTGCGGCCCGGCCGGATCCTCGCCGGACGCAAGAAGCGCGGCAAGAGCGGCGTCGAGGCGAGCGAGCTGCGCCCGCTGTTCCCGCCGCCCGGCGCCACCATCCGCGCCACCGTCGAATCCGTGGCGGGCAGCCTCGGCGCGGGCACCGAGGACACCGGCGGCTCCCGGCACGGCGCCGTCGAGTCCGGACCCGGCGGCGACGACGCGGACTTCCTGGAGATCGAGCAGTTCGCCCGCCTCAAGAAGATCGCCCGCAAACCGGCGCCGATCCTCTTCGCGCTCCTGCTGGTCGTGTCCCTGGTCGCCTGCCGCGATCTGCTCGGCGGTGGCACCCTCATGGGCGGCGCCCTGCTGCCCGCACCCGACCACATCGGCAGCCTGTGGAGCCGCTACGCCGACGCCTGGCACCCCATCGGCGCGGGCGGCACCCAGAGCGCGCCGCCCTACCTCGCGATCATCGCCGTCCTTTCCGCGCTCTGCCTGGGCTCGACCGGCTTCGCGCTGACCCTGCTCCTGGTGTGCTCGGTCCCGCTGGCCGGACTCACCGCGTACTTCGCCTCACGCCCGCTCGTCGCATCCCGCCAGCTGCGCGCCTGGGCGGCCATCGCCTACGCCTTCCTGCCCGCCGCCACCGGCGCGCTCGCCGCGGGCCGGCTCGGCACCGCGGTCCTCGCGATCCTGCTGCCGCTGATCGCCCGCGCCGGAGTGTCCGCCGCCGGGTTCCGCGGCGACGGCACTCGCGGCAGCTGGCGCGCCACCTGGACCTACGCGCTGCTCCTGACCATCGCGATGGCGTTCACGCCGGTCGTCTGGCCGGTCGCGTTGGTCCTCGGCATCGGCGTGCTCGCCCTGCGTCGGGGCGACATCGGGGCGTACGGGCTGCGCTTCCTGGCCGTCGTCGGCACCCCGCTCGTGATGCTCGCGCCCTGGTCGCTCACCCTGCTCACCGGCCCCTCGGGCTTCCTCAGGGAAGCGGGCCTGGAGTACGGGGACGGCTCGGCCGGCGCGCTCGACCTGCTCGGGGCCAGCCCGGGCGGGTCCAAGACCATCGGCGGGCTGCTGCTCATCGGCCTCGTCGGGGCGGCGCTCGCGGCGCTGCTCCGCTCGGAGCGCACCTTCGCGATCCACACCGCCTGGGCCGTCGCGCTCACCGGCTTCCTCTTCGCGATCCTGTCGAACCACAGCGCCTGGGCGGGCCCGGCGACCCTCGTGTACGGGCTCGCGCTGCTCGCCGCCGGGGCGCTCGGCGCCGAGAACGGCCGGACCCGGGTCGCCGGGCACGGCTTCGGCTGGCGCCAGCCGGTCGCCGCGCTGATCGCGCTCGCGGCCGCCCTCGGCCCCGTGTACTCCGCCGCGAACTGGATGATCGGCGGCGCCGCCGGCCCGCTGGAGCGGCGCAACCCGGTGCAGGTGCCGGCGTTCGTCGCCGAGGAGAGCGGCACCCGCGACCAGGCCCGCACCCTGGTCCTCGGCGGCACCTCGCCCGCCAAGGTCGCGTACACGCTGGTGAGGGGCTCGGGCGCACAGCTCGGCGACGCCGAACTCGCCGCGTCCGCAGGGGGCGACGCCGGGCTCGGCAAGGTCGTCTCCAACCTCGTCGCGGGCTCCGGGGCCGACCAGTCGACCCAGCTCAGCGGCTACGCCGTGCGCTATGTGCTGGTCCGCGACGGCGCGCCCCGCTCCTTCGCGCGCACCCTCGACTCGACGCCCGGCCTCAGCCGCCTCAGCCAGCTCGACGGCAGCGCGCTGTGGCGGGTCGACCGCCAGGTCGCCCGCGCCGTGATCGTCCCGGCCAAGGGCGGCGAGAGCCTGCCGGTCGCCGCGGACCCCGTCGACATCCACACCAAGATCCCGGCCGGCGTGGCGGGCCGCGTCCTGCGCGTCGCCGACAAGGCGGCACCCGGCTGGAGCGCCACCCTCGACGGCAAGGCGCTCAAGAAGACCACCGTCGACGGCTGGGCCCAGGGCTTCGAACTCCCCGCCGACGCGGGCAAGTTGGACGTCACCTACGACGCGCCGTTCACCCACACCGCCTGGATCTGGCTCCAGGCCGTGCTTGCCCTCGTCCTGTTCGTGCTCGCCCTGCCGGGCCGTCGCCGCCAGATCGACGACGACCTGCCCGAGGCGGAGGAGGCGCCGGCCGCCGTCCCCGCGCAGCCCGTCGCGGGCGAAGGCCGCCGGGCCCGCAGGCTCCGCGCCCAGGCCGGAGCCGAGGCCGCCGGCGAACAACAGCCCGCAGAGCAGGCCGAGATCCCGCAGCAGCCCGCGTACGACGAGTGGGACGCGGCGCGGTACGCCACCACCTCCCCGGCCGCCGACCCCGCCCAGCACGACCAGCAGACGCAGCAGCAGTACGACCCGTACCAGCAGCAGTACCCCGGCTACCAGCAGTACCCCGACGGCCAGTACGCCCAGGTCCCGTACCCCGAGCAGCACTACCCCGAGTCCCCGTACCCCCAAGTCCCTGGCACCGAAGGGCAGTTCGGGCAGGGCCAGTACGCCGACGGGCAGGGGCAGCAGCAGTACGACCCCTACCAGCAGCAGCCGCAGGGCTTGCCGTTGCCGCCGGACGGGAGCTACGACCCGTACGGCTACGGATACCCGCCCGAGCCGCCCGAGCAGCAGCCGCACCGCCCCGACGGGAGCCAGCAGTGAAGCGCACCACCCTCTCCCTCGCCGCGGGAGCCGTCGCCCTCGCCGCGCTGACCGGCTTCGCCTCGCTCACCGCGCCCAGCGGGTCCGCCGACACCGGCGCCCAGTCCCCGGCACGACTGCCTGTCGAACGCTGGGGCCTGCTGTGCCCGGCGCCCAGCAACTCCGACCTGGCCCAGACGACGTACACCGCGTTCACCCCGAAGGGCACCTCGCAGGGTGCCGTGCCGGGCAAGCCGGGCACGGCCGTGCTGAGCCCGGCGGTGCCGCCGCCCGCCGACACCGGCGCCCCCTCGCCCTCCGCCTCGACGGACAAGGCGAAGGACGACAAGGCGAAGGACGGCAAGGGCAAGGACGGCAAGGACAAGAAGCCGGCCGACAAGCCCGCCCCGGACAAGCCGGTCATCGCCCTGAAGGAGCCCGGCAAGCCGGCCGCCGCCACCGCGAACGGCGCCGACGCCCCCGCCCTCACCGGCTCCGCCGACGGACTGCTCGCCCCGGGCTGGGCCGCCCAGCAGACCACCCAGATCACCGGCGGCGCCGGGCGCGCCCTGCTCGGCACCAGCTGCACCGCACCGGACGCCGACTTCTGGTTCCCCGGCGCGTCCACGGCCAAGGACCGCCAGGACTACGTCCACCTGACCAACCCGGACGACACCGCGGCCGTCGCCGACATCGAGCTCTTCGGCAAGGACGGTGTCATCAAGGCCGACATCGGCGAGGGCATCACGATCCCCGCCAAGTCGAGCGTTCCCGTTCTCCTCTCCACGCTGACCGGCACGGTGGCCGACGATCTGACGGTGCATGTCTCCACCCGCGCGGGCCGGGTGGGTGCGGTGGTGCAGGCCACGGACGCGAAGGCGGGCGCGGACTGGCTGCCCGCGTCGGCGGACGCGGCCGCCTCCCAGGTGCTTCCGGGCATCCCGGGCGACGCCACCGACGTACGCCTGATCGTTCACGCCAAGGGCGCGGACGACGCGGACCTCAAGGTGAAGCTGATGGGCAAGGGGGGCGGCTTCACACCGGCGGGGCTGGATACCGTCCACGTGAAATCGGGGATGACGGCGTCCTTTGATTTGAAGAACGTCATGAGGGGCGAGGCGGGTTCCCTTCTGCTCACCCCGGTTTCGGACGCTGGCACTCCGGTTGTCGCGGCGCTACGTGTGGTCCGCGGCACCGGTGACAAACAGGAAATCGCCTTCATCCCGGCGACCGCCCCGGTCGGCACCCGCTCGACAGCCACCGACAACCGCGACAAGGCGGCCACGCTCGCGCTGACGGCGCCGGGCACCAAGGACGCCACGGTGAAGATCACCTCCTCGGCGGGCACCGAGGGCGGCGAGCCGCAGTCCAAGACGTACACCGTGAAGGCCGGCACCACCCTCGCCGTCGACCCGCCGGTCCCGGCCGGCCTCAAGGGCTCGTACGCGCTGACCGTCGAGCCCGATCCGAACGGCGGGCCCGTCTACGCCTCGCGCACGCTGGCCATCACGCAGGACGGCGTCCCGATGTTCACGGTGCAGACGCTGGCCGACGACAAGGGCACGGTCGCCGTACCGGCCGCCTCCCAGGACCTGTCGGTCCTGGAGAGGTAGCGGGCGCGGGGTCAGTCCTGCCCGTACCGCGGGTCGACCGACTCCGGTGCCAGGCCCAGGAGTTCGGCGACCTGCTCGACCACGACCTCGTGGACGAGCAGGGCGCGCTCGTCCCGGTTCTTGGTGCGGATCTCGACCGGCCTGCGGTAGACCAGGATCCGGGCGGGCCGGTCCTTGCCCGCCGGGAGCGCACGACCCAGCGGCACCGTCTCGTCGCTCCAGGCCGCCGCGTCCCCGTCGTCGTCCGCGG
Source organism: Streptomyces sp. NPDC001415 (assembly GCF_053597395.1). Classification (NCBI taxonomy): domain Bacteria; kingdom Bacillati; phylum Actinomycetota; class Actinomycetes; order Kitasatosporales; family Streptomycetaceae; genus Streptomyces; species Streptomyces sp. NPDC001415. The sequence continues at coordinate 14,739 of NZ_JBSFIE010000011.1, read as the reverse complement.
TGCCGGGGGCGTCCCTGAACGGCACGTCGGTGACCATGAACTCCACCTCCGCCAGCTGCGGCCAGCGCCGCTCCAGGCGCTCGACGGAGTCCAGTACGAGATCGCGGAAGGTCTCGGCCCTACTGGCCGACAGCGGCACCTGGGGCGGCGCCACGGGCCCGCGCATGCCACGGCCGTGCCGGTCGCGGCGCCGGGGCCCCGATCGGGAGTCAGTACCTTCGGCTGAGCTGGTGCTGTCCATCACTGACGCAGCGTAGCCCTCCGGAGCCGGTGTCGATCGCGGCGACGGCCCGGGAGACCGTATGTCGCGGGCATGTCGCGGCCATGGCGTGGGATGACCATTTCAGCCACGCATGAGAGCGGTTACCGGCCCGTCGGCTACCTAGGATTTCGCGACGTTTGACCGAATCGTTCTCAAGTGGCGGTCCGCACAAGGCCGGTAACCGCCCGTGGCCCTCTGTTCCCGTGCAGGTCAGCGCAGTTGCTCGGGCACCCCCTGTGCGCGAGCTCACACCGCGACACGGGGGAGTGACCTGGTGGAGAGTCGTCGCGGCCCGGTCAAGAGTGCGGTACCGTCCAACGTCGTGAGCCCTGTACGTCGCTGTTCGCGCACCGCGTGCGGCCGCCCTGCCGTCGCGACACTGACGTACGTCTACGCGGACTCGACCGCAGTTCTCGGTCCGCTCGCCACCTACGCCGAACCACACTGCTACGACCTGTGCGCCGAGCACAGCGAGCGCCTGACCGCGCCCCGCGGCTGGGAGGTCGTCCGCCTGACCGACGCCTCCGCCCCGGCCCGCCCCAGCGGCGACGACCTGGAAGCGCTCGCCAACGCCGTACGTGAGGCCGCGCGTCCCCAGGAGCGCCCCGCCGAGCCCGGCGGAGCGCGCGCGGCGGACCCGGCGGAAGTCGGCCGCCGAGGCCATCTGCGCGTCCTGCGCTCGCCCGAATCCTGACCCCGGTTCCGCCGTCGTCCGCAGGATTCCCTCCCTCGGCTCCGCGGCCGTCCCGCAACCCACAGGTGTCGCGGCCGAGTTGACACAGTCGTGCCGGGTCTACCGAAGCTGTGGCCGGCGCACAGGTGGCGGCGGGTAGTTTGGGAGCCCGGTCGGCGCTCCGGGGAGGGCGCCGTCGACGACATCAGGGAAGGTTGGGCCGTGGCTGCTGATCTGTCGCAGATCGTGAAGGCGTACGACGTCCGCGGAGTGGTGCCGGATCAGTGGGACGAGTCCCTTGCCGAGCTCTTCGGCGCGGCCTTCGTCACCGTGACGCAGGCGGACGCCATCGTCGTCGGCCACGACATGCGGCCCTCGTCGCCCGGCCTCTCGGCGGCCTTCGCGCGCGGCGCGGCCGCCCTGGGCGCGGACGTCACCCTCATCGGCCTCTGCTCCACGGACCAGCTGTATTACGCGTCCGGCGCCCTGGACCTGCCGGGCGCGATGTTCACCGCCTCGCACAACCCGGCCCAGTACAACGGCATCAAGATGTGCCGCAAGGGCGCGGCCCCGGTCGGCCAGGACACCGGTCTCGCCGAGATCCGCGAGCTGGTCGAGCGGTGGTCGGAGCAGGGCGCCCCCGCCCCGGCGGCCGAGGCGGGCACGATCGGCGAGCGCGAGACGTTGACGGACTACGCGGCCCATCTCCTGTCCCTCGTCGACCTCTCGGCCATCCGCCCCCTGAAGGTCGTGGTCGACGCGGGCAACGGCATGGGCGGGCACACCGTGCCCACCGTGTTCGCAGGGCTGCCCCTCGACCTGGTCCCCATGTACTTCGAGCTCGACGGCACCTTCCCCAACCACGAGGCCAACCCGCTCGACCCGGCGAACATCGTGGACCTCCAGGCCCGCGTCATCGCCGAGGGCGCGGACCTCGGCCTCGCCTTCGACGGCGACGCCGACCGCTGCTTCGTCGTCGACGAGCGGGGCGAGCCGGTCTCGCCCTCCGCGATCACCGCCTTGGTCGCGGCCCGCGAGCTGGCCCGCCACCCCGGCGGCACCGTGATCCACAACCTGATCACCTCCTGGTCCGTCCCCGAGGTGGTCCGCGAGAACGGCGGCACCCCCGTCCGCACCCGGGTCGGCCACTCCTTCATCAAGCAGGAGATGGCGGCCACCGGAGCGATCTTCGGCGGCGAGCACTCCGCGCACTACTACTTCGCCGACTTCTGGAACGCGGACACCGGCATGCTCGCCGCGCTCCACGTCCTGGCAGCGCTGGGCGGTCAGCAGGGCAGCCTCTCCGCCCTTGTCGCCCAGTACGACCGCTACGCGGGCTCCGGCGAGATCAACTCCACGGTCGAGGACCAGGCGGCCCGCGCGGCCGCGGTCCGCGCCGCCTACGAGGGCCGGGCCGGCCTCACCCTGGACGAGCTCGACGGCCTGACCGTCACCGCCCAGGACTGGTGGTTCAACCTGCGCGCCTCCAACACCGAGCCCCTGCTCCGCCTGAACGTCGAGGCGCGCGACGTCCCGACGATGGCGAAGGTACGCGACGAGGTGCTGGCGATCGTCCGGGGCTGAGGCAGGCCCCGACGGGGGCGGGAGCCGGGATTCCCGCCCGGTGGGCGTGGGCGGCGGGGCTGCCCAACGCCCGCGCCCATCGCGCGTGAGCCCCCCGGCAGCCACTCCCTTCACCAGGCACGCACCCCGCCCACCCCGGCGGTAGGCTGAGAGCCTGTGTCTCGACCCCGCCCGGATCAGGGTGTGGACACGGCTCTGACCTGGCCCGACCCCCGTACGCGTTCCGGCGTCGTACGGAACGAAGAATCGCCGAAGGGAACCCCATGCCGCTCGAAGCCGGCCTCCTTGAGATCCTCGCCTGTCCGGCGTGCCACGCCCCGCTCAGCGACGCGACTTCGGCGGACGAGCCCGAGCTGATCTGCACCGGCAAGGACTGCGGCCTCGCCTACCCCGTGCGCGACGGCATCCCGGTCCTCCTGGTGGACGAGGCCCGCCGCCCCGCGTAAGCAGGGTGCGGGCCCCGCCCGCGCACTCCCGGTAACCCGCCAAGCCAGAGCCGGAGGCCGACCCACATGCTCGACGAGTCGCTGCTCGATGCACCGGAAGCCCTCGCCAGGGCCGATCGCCGTGGGCTGCTGCGCGGCGCGGCGGAGGCGGGCGCCCGCGTCCGTACCGCGGCCCGGCACGCGGCCGAGGCCGGCATCGCCGAGCTGAAACCGGAGGGCCGCCCCCGGTCCGTACTGATCGCGGGCCCCGGCACCGCGGCGGCCGGCGTGGCCGACCTGATCAGGGCGCTCGTGGGCGCATCCGCGCCCGTCACCCGCCTGGAGTCGACCGGCGTCGCCCCCGCCGCGGGCGCCCTGCGCTGGAGCCTGCCGGGCTGGGCGGGCTCCGTCGACCTGCTCCTCATCACCACGACCGACGGCACCGAGCCGGGCCTCGCCCTCCTCGCCGAGCAGGCCTACCGCAGGGGCTGCAACGTCGTCGCGGTCGCCCCGCAGCGCTCCCCGCTCGCGGAGGCCGTGGACGGGGTGCACGGCCTGGTCGTGCCGATGGCCTCGGCCCCCTTCGAACCCGACGAGGCGGAGATGTCCGCCGCGAGCCCGGGCGCCCTGTGGTCACTCTTCACGCCCCTGCTCGCGCTGCTCGACCGGGTCGGCCTGCTCAGCGCGCCCCCCGAGACCATCGAGAAGGTCGCCGCCCGCCTGGACCGCACCGCCGAACGCTGCGGCCCCGCGATCGCGACGTACAGCAATCCCGCGAAGACGCTCGCCTCCGAGCTCGCCGAGTCGCTCCCGCTCATCTGGACCGAGGGCGTGGGCGCGGCCTCGGCCGGGCGCCGGTTCGCCGCCGTGCTCAGCGAGCTGTCCGGCCACCCGGCGCTCGCCGCCGAACTCCCCGAGGCGCTCCCCGCGCACGGCGTGCTGCTCGCGGGCTCGCTCGCGGCCGGCGCCGACCCGGACGACTTCTTCCGCGACCGCGTGGACGAGCCCGAGCGCCTGCACGCCCGCGTCGTCCTCCTGCGCGACCGGCCCGTCGGCGGCCTCTCCGCCGCCCCCGCCGCACGCGAGCTCGCACTGAGCCACGACACCCCGATCAGCGAGCTCGAACCCGAGGAGGGCAACGAGCTCGAATGCCTCGCCGAGCTCCTCGCCATCACCGACTTCGCGACCGTGTACCTGACAATCGCCTCGACCTGACACTGCTGTGCCGCGCGGCCGGGGTCTGCTCAGGGACGGGGCGTCTGCCCCAGCCAGTCCGCCACCGGGAAGCCAATGGCCTTCGGCAACCCCCGAATGCGGAAGTCTCCCGGAACCACCTTCCGGAACCGTCTCCCGGAACCCGAAAGAGAACGCAGGACGACCCATGGACCGTCTCACCAACACCATCCGTCCCTACGCCTGGGGCTCCACGACCCTCATCCCGGAACTCCTCGGCACCGTCCCCAGCGGCGAGCCCCAGGCCGAGATGTGGATGGGCGCCCATCCCGGAGCCCCGTCCCGGCTCGACCGCGGCACAGGACCGACATCGTTGTCAGACGTCATCGCGGCGGATCCGGCGGGCGAACTGGGCCGCGCGGCCGTGGCCCGGTTCGGCCCCCGCCTGCCCTTCCTGCTCAAGATCCTCGCGGCCGGCGCCCCCCTCTCCCTCCAGGTCCACCCCGACCTCGCGCAGGCGAAGGAGGGGTACGACGCCGAGCAGGACGCCGGGGTCCCGATCGACGCCCCGCACCGCAACTACAAGGACGCCAACCACAAGCCCGAACTGATCTGCGCGCTCACGCCCTTCGAGGGCCTGTGCGGCTTCCGTACGCCGGAGGAGGCCGCGCAGACCCTGGCCGCGCTAGAGGTCGACTCGCTCAAGCCATACGTCGACCTGCTGCGCGCCCACCCCGTCGAGGCCGCCCTGCGCGAGGTCCTCACCGCCGTACTGAGCGCCGACCGCGAGGACATGGCGGCGACGGTGAACGAGACGACCACCGCGTGCGAGCGCCTGGGCGGCGCGCAGTACACGGCGTACGCCTCTCTCGCGCACCACTTCCCCGGCGATCCGGGTGTGATCGCGGCGATGCTGCTCAATTACGTCCAACTCCAGCCCGGCGAGGCCCTGTTCCTCGGCGCCGGGGTTCCGCATGCCTACCTGAGCGGCATGGGCGTGGAGATCATGGCCAATTCCGACAACGTCCTTCGCTGCGGCCTGACTCCCAAACATGTCGACGTCCCCGAACTGCTCCGGGTCGTACGCTTCGAGCCGACCGACCCGGGCGTGCTGCGCCCCGAGGCGTCGGCGGCGGGGGAGGAGCTGTACGAGACCCCGATCGACGAGTTCCGGCTGTCCCGTTTCGTACGGGCGGAGGGCGCCGCCCCCACCGAACTGACGGCCCCGACCCCGCAGATCGTCCTCTGCACGGCGGGCAGCCCCTCGGTCGGGGGATTGACGCTGACCCCGGGCGCGTCCGTATTCGTACCGGCCGAGGAAAAGTCCGAACTGTCCGGTACGGGAACGGTGTTCCGCGCCACGGTGGTTGCCTGATGTAACAATGTGCCGCCGCGGGATCCGGCACCGGCCGGCCCCCGCAGAGGGCAACCGACGAAGGGAAGACGGCAACTCCATGAGCGCGTCAGGCGGAACCAAGGCCATCGTGGCGGCGCTGAGCGCCAACCTCGCCATCGCGGTGGCGAAGTTCGTGGCGTTCCTGTTCAGCGGTTCGTCGTCGATGCTCGCGGAGAGCGTCCACTCGCTCGCCGACTCCGGCAACCAGGGCCTCCTGCTGCTCGGCGGCAAGAAGGCCCAGCGCGAGGCGACGCCCCAACACCCCTTCGGCTACGGCCGCGAACGCTACATTTACGCGTTCCTGGTCTCGATCGTGCTGTTCTCGGTCGGCGGCATGTTCGCGGTCTACGAGGGCTACGAGAAGATCAAGCACCCGCACGCGATCGAGGCCTGGTACTGGCCGGTCGGCGTGCTGGTCTTCGCGATCATCGCGGAGGGCTTCTCCTTCCGTACCGCGATCAAGGAATCGAACGTCACCCGGGGCGGACTCTCCTGGAAGGAGTTCATCCGCCGGGCGAAGGCGCCCGAACTCCCCGTCGTCCTCCTGGAGGACTTCGGCGCCCTGGTCGGCCTGGTCCTCGCCCTCCTGGGCGTGGGCATCGCGCTGGCCACGGGCGACGGCGTCTGGGACGGCGTCGGCACCCTGTGCATCGGCATCCTGCTGATCCTGATCGCCCTCATCCTGGCAGCGGAGACCAAGTCGCTGCTGCTCGGGGAGTCGGCGGGCACGGACGAGGTGGAGAAGATCAAGGCGGCGATCGTGGACGGCGACACGGTGACCGCGGTCATCCACATGCGCACCCTCCACCTCGGCCCTGAGGAACTCCTGGTAGCCGCCAAGATCGCCGTCCAGCACGACGACACGGCCCAGGAGGTCGCCACCGCGATCAACGCGGCGGAATCCCGAATCCGCGCGGCCGTCCCCATCGCCAGGGTGATCTACCTGGAGCCGGACATCTTCAGCGCGGAGGAAGCGGCAGCGGGCCCGGACCCGATGGCAACACCGGGCGGCCGCTGAGGTCACTGGGGGCCCGGGAAGGCTGCCCCGACGCCCGACGCCCGACGCCCGACGCCCGACGCCCGACGCCCGACGCCCGACGCCCGACGCCCGACGCCCGACGCCCGGCGCCCGGCGCCCGACGCCCGGCGCCCGGCGCCCGGCTGCGGGCGAGCCCGGGCCCGTTGCGACTGCTGCGGCCGCATGATCCCAGCCGACAGCCGGAGCCAAGCTCAGCACCTCTGGCGTTTGAGGAGGGGATCTGGGGGCGGAGTCTCCGGCGCCACCGACTGGCCTGAGGCCGATGAAGGCTTCTGCGGGGGGCTTGGCGGGGGCCGAGTGCGGCTTCTGCGGCCTTCCGGGGGATTTGGTGGGGACCCAATGCAGCTCCTCCGGCGTTTGAGGAGCGGGGTCTGGGGGCGGAGTCCCGGCACCACCCACCGGCCCGAGGCCGATGAACGCTCCTGCGGGGGTTTGTCGGGGGCACCCAAATCAGCCCCTCTGGCGTTTGAAAGCAGTGGCCTGGGGCGGAGCCCCCGCACCACCCACCGCCCTGCCCCACGACCAATCCCCCGGAGGGTCTCGGGAAGGGGCGGGGCGGGGAGAAAACCCCCACCCCAGCCTCCCACCGGCCTACCGAATCTCCCCCAGCACCTCCAGAACCGCCGCCGCGTCCCCCGCCCCCGACAACCGCCCCCGGAACCCCGCATCCATCAACTTCCGCGACAGCAACGCCAGAATCCGCAGATGCTCGTCTCCCGCCGCAGCCTCCGGCACGGAGATCATGAAGATGAGCTTGGCCCGAGTCCCGTCGAGCGACCCCCACTCGATGCCCTCGGCAGACCGGGCGAACCCCACGGTCGGCACGGACACCGCGTCGGTCTTCGCATGCGGAATGGCGATCTCCTCGCCGAGCCCGGTCGTCCCCTGAGCCTCCCGCGCGAGCGCGACCCGTACGAGCTCGTCGACGTCCCGTACGTTCCCGGTGGAAGCCAGCATTTCGGCCATCTCCCGGATCGCGCCGCCCTTGTCGCGTGAGTCGAGCTGGACCTTGACGGTCTGGGCGGTGAGATACCCGGAGAGCACCTCGGGGGCAGTGGCGGAGGCGGCAGCGGAGGCAGAACGGGCCGCGGCCCCTACGGCCAGGGCACCCGCACCGGCACCCGCATCACCGGCAACCTCATCACCGGCACCCTCATTGCCAGCACCAGCACCAGCACCAGCACCCCCGCCCACCCCGGCAGCCACACCAGCCAGAGCAGGCTCAGGAATCAAGGCGGCAACCCCGTCCCCACCCCGCCGAGCCTTCCGCTCCTTGAGGTCGATCAGCCCATTCGTGGTGAGCGCGGTGACGGCCGTACCGATGGCGATGGCCAGGAAGAACATCGCTGCCCCGCCCACGGCCCCGAACAGCGAAACGATCGGCCCGCCGTGCGGAACGGAGTCCGACACCCCGGCCACACCCGCGACCGCACCGGCCACCGCACCACCCAGCATGTTCGCGGGGATGACCTGGGCCGGCCGGGCCGCGGCGAACGGAATCGCACCTTCCGAGATGCCGAAGAAGCCCATGAACAGCGCCGCGATACCGGTCTCGCGCTCCTGGTCGCTGTAGAGCTTGCGCCGCAGCAGCGTGGCCAGACCTTGACCGAGCGGCATGACCGGAATGGCCGCGGCGGCCATGCCCATGACGGCGTTGTTCGTACCGATCAGACCCACCGCGACGAGGAACGCCGTCTTGTTGACCGGCCCGCCCATGTCGAACGCGATCATGAGCCCGATCAGCGCACCGAGCACGATCGCACTGGACCCGGTCATGCCGTTGAGCCAGCTGGTCAGATGCGTGAACACCCAGGAGATCGGCTGCCCGATCACGTAGATGTAGAACAGGCCGAGCGCCAGTGTCGACACGATCGGAATCACGATGATCGGCATGATCGGCTGGACGAACTTGGGCACCTTGACCTTGCGGATCCCCAGCACCAGGTACCCGGCGAGGAATCCGGTCGCGATCGCCCCGAGGAATCCGGCGTTCGCGTCCGCGCCGTAGATGTTCACCGCGTCGGCGGCGAGGAAGCCGCCGATCATGCCGGGCACCAGGGCGGGCCGGTCGCCGAGTGCGAAGGCGATATAGCCGGAGAAGATCGGCAGCATCAGCTTGAAGCCGAGCGTGCCGAGCGTGTTGACGTAGAACCAGAACGAGTCCTTGTCGAACTCGATGCCCTTCGGCGTGCTGTGACCGCCCAGCGCGATCGAGACGGCGAGCAGCAGACCGCCGACCACCACGAACGGGATCATGTGCGAGACGCCGTTCATCAGCGCCTTGTACGCGGCGCTCCGCTCCTTACCGCCGACGCGGCCCGCACCGCCGCCACCGCCGGCCGGAAGGCCATGGCCGCCCGTGTGCACAGCCGCGCTCTGCACCTGCTCGATGAGCTGCTCGGGCCGGTGAATGCCGTCGGCGACGGGCACGCTCAGCACCTTCTTGCCCGCGAACCGGTCGAGTGCGACGTCCTTGTCGGCCGCGATGATGACCCCGTCAGCCTCTCTGACATCGTTGTCAGTGAGTACGTTTTCGGCCCCGATGGAGCCCTGCGTCTCCACCTTCATCTCGATGCCGAGCGCCGCCGCAGCCCCGGCCAGCTTCTCGGCGGCCATGTAGGTGTGAGCGATGCCGGTCGGACAGGCGGTCACCGCGAGCAGCTTCAACTTCCGCTGCCCCTCGCTAGCCGGACTGGTCACGTGGGGGTCTCCTAACGCTTCGCGCCTCGTCGCGCAGATCGTGCGTACGGTCCGCTCGTATCCCGAGTCGGGCCGACCCAAGCATCCTCCACCCGTCAAGGACCGGATCAAAAGTCCCGTTGGGCCCGGTTCGCCCGGACTGTGGTCCCGATTTTCAGCCGAGGCTCTTGGCCGGGCAGGCTGGGGCACGCTCGGCCGATCGGTGTAGATTCGTGACCAGAGCCAGACGTCGCTGCTGATGGCGGTCGGTCGGTCCTTCATGGACCCGGCCGAGGGAGAGAGGGCCTCCGACGGACTGCGCTGCGAGCGCGTTCGGGCACTCCCATGCCCATCGCCGCGCCCGCAGACCAGCCGTACCCACCCTCGCCACCAACCCACGAGGAGCAGCCCGCCATGACGACTGACGCCACCGGCGCCGGCCAGGACTTCAAGGTCGCCGACCTCTCCCTCGCCGCCTTCGGCCGCAAGGAGATCACCCTCGCCGAGCACGAGATGCCCGGCCTGATGTCGATCCGCAAGGAGTACGCCGCCACGCAGCCGCTGGCCGGCGCCCGCATCACCGGCTCGCTGCACATGACCGTGCAGACCGCTGTGCTGATCGAGACCCTGGTCGCCCTCGGCGCCGAGGTCCGCTGGGCCTCCTGCAACATCTTCTCCACCCAGGACCACGCCGCCGCCGCCATCGCGGTCGGCCCGAACGGCACCCCGGACGCCCCCGCCGGCGTCCCGGTCTACGCCTGGAAGGGCGAGACCCTTGAGGAGTACTGGTGGTGCACGGAGCAGGCGCTGACCTGGCCGAACACCCCGACCGGCGGCCCGAACATGATCCTGGACGACGGCGGCGACGCCACCCTCCTGGTGCACAAGGGTGTCGAGTTCGAGAAGGCCGGCGTGGCCCCGGACCCCTCGACGGCGGACTCCGAGGAGTACGCCCACATCCTCACCCTCCTGAACCGCACCCTGGGTGAGAACCCCCAGAAGTGGACCCAGCTCGCCTCGGAGATCCGCGGCGTGACCGAGGAGACCACGACGGGTGTGCACCGCCTGTACGAGATGATGCGCGACGGCGACCTCCTCTTCCCGGCGATCAACGTGAACGACGCCGTGACGAAGTCCAAGTTCGACAACAAGTACGGCTGCCGCCACTCCCTGATCGACGGCATCAACCGCGCCACCGACGTCCTCATCGGCGGCAAGACCGCGGTCGTGTGCGGATACGGCGACGTCGGCAAGGGCTGCGCCGAGTCCCTGCGCGGCCAGGGCGCCCGCGTGATCATCACCGAGATCGACCCGATCTGCGCGCTCCAGGCGGCGATGGACGGCTACCAGGTCACGACGCTGGACGACGTCGTCGAGACGGCGGACATCTTCATCACCACGACCGGCAACAAGGACATCATCATGGCCGCCGACATGGCCAAGATGAAGCACCAGGCGATCGTCGGGAACATCGGCCACTTCGACAACGAGATCGACATGGCAGGCCTGGCCAAGATCCCCGGCGTCGTCAAGGACGAGGTCAAGCCCCAGGTGCACACCTGGACCTTCCCCGACGGCAAGGTCCTGATCATCCTGTCCGAGGGCCGCCTGCTGAACCTCGGCAACGCGACCGGTCACCCCTCCTTCGTCATGTCGAACTCCTTCGCGGACCAGACGCTGGCCCAGATCGAGCTCTTCACCAAGCCGTCGGAGTACCCGACCGACGTCTACGTGCTGCCCAAGCACCTCGACGAGAAGGTCGCCCGTCTCCACCTGGCATCGCTCGGCGTCAAGCTCACCGAACTCCGCCCGGAGCAAGCCGCGTACATCGGCGTCGAGGTAGAAGGCCCGTACAAGCCGGACCACTACCGCTACTGAGCCCGACACCGTCACTCCGAGGACTGCGGGACGCCAGGCCCAACAGCCCCTGCAGTCCCCGGAGTTGACGGCACGGTCGGCTAGGACGCCACCAGCATCCGGCCGCCACCGGCACTCGGCTCCACCGGTACGTCATCGGCACCCGGTACGCCATCGGTACTGAGGCAGGCCCCCGCACCCCCGTGTCGGGGGCCTGCCCCATACCGCCCCCCCACCGAGTCAGCGCCCGACTCCCGAGGACCCCGAGATCCCATGCCCCGCGGCCGATATTCGCTTCACGATCCCCACGACCACACCCCTCTCGGCGAAGAACACTTCCACTGCGCTCCCGGCCCTTCCGGCTGGCGCTACGTCTCCCAGCTCACCACCCCCTCCGGAGACCACGCGGGCTCCGTAGACCTCGCACTCGACGAACTCGGCCGACCCATCCGCCTCGAACTCCATGCCGCCGGCTGGCAGGTACGAGGCGCCGCCCTCGACGGCGTCACCTGGGTCCGCACCGACCCCTCCGGGGCTCACGCCACCGAAGGCAATGTCCGCGCCCACGCCTTCGCCGGCAGTTCCCCCGCGTTCCTCGTCGCCACCTCCCGTCTGCTCCGCCTCACCCCCCAGTCCCCGACGACGCGCGTCCGCCTCGTCGCCTTCACGGACCCGGTCCTCGCCCCCCGAACGATCGACCAGTCCTGGGCCCTGCTGAATAGTGAAGCGCACGCCACTGACAATGGCCCCCTGACCGTGGACGAGTACCAGGTCAGCGCCCTGGACACGGGGGAGCAGCACACCGTCCACATCGCGGGTGACGTCGTCCTCGCGGCCCCTGGAATCGAGCTGGAATCCCTGGAATCCCCACCCTCGACGTTCCCCACGCCGTAGCCCTGACCACAGAACGCTCGAACACTCCGGTCCGGACGGCTCGCCGCCCGTCCACCTCGCCGCCCGCCGCCCGACTCCGGCCCCACAACGTCGGACAGGCGGCAACATCGGACAGGCGGCAGCGCCAGGCCGGCGGCAATGTCAGGCAGGCGGTGCGAACCCTGTTGAACGCCCGGGAGAATCAGCGCTGTTGGAGGCTTCGATCCCCGGCGCTCCGGACCCAGCCGGCTCAGCGGCACCACCTGAAGCCGGCCGATCCGCCGCAGGGGACACCACAGCCGGGGCAGAGGCCAGGCGCGCCTCCGCGCCCGAATCCGGAGCCGACCTCGCGAATCCAGGCGGAGCAACCGCAGCGGCCGAGCCGTAAACCGGGCCGGAAACAGGCCGAGGACCTCCACCCTGAACCCCCGCCCCCCTGCTCGCGGCAGCCTGACCCGCTCCGAACGCCCGTCGCGCATCCCGGGCCTGGCGCTCACCCACCACACCGGCCAGATAGGCGGCAGGCGGCACTCCCTCAGGGAGGGGCGTCCCCGTACAGGCCACCATGTCCTCGGCCAGGCGGGCCGCCATGGTCCAGCTCACCTGCGGGTCGAGCTGTCGCATACGCGTCAGGTACTGGCGTATCGCCAGCCAGAGCCCGTCCGGCACCCGTGACAGATCCAGCCCCGCGAACCGTCCTACCAGCCACGGCGGCGGAGGCGGAACGGCCGCGGTCCACCCCGTCGACACCCGCTCCCGCACGACCAGCGTGCCCGCGAAGACATCCCCGACCCGACGTCCACGCTCAGAGACGAGCGAGGCGATACAGGCGACGACGCCGAACGTCAGCAGAATCTCGATGACCCCCATGGCCCCGCGCACCAGCGCATGCCGGAACCGGATCGGCCCGCCGTCGTCCCGCACCACCCGCAGCCCGCAGGCAAGCTTCCCCAGCGACCGCCCGTGCGAAAGCGTCTCGACCGCGATCGGGCCCCCGACCAGCACGAGCACGAACAGGGCCACGGCTATCGCGGCCTGGGCAGCGGCATCGAGCGAGGCAGTGGCGAACAACATGACCAACGAGACCAATATGTACGTCGCCCACACCACCGACAGGTCGATCACCAGCGCCAGCGCGCGACTCGGCAGCCGCGCAGGCCGCAGCCCCAGTACGACCGCATCCCCCGTGACCAGCGCGCTCACCCGATACCCCACCCTTCACAGACGACGGCCTTCCACACCCCTCGGACCACCCAGTCTGCCAAGCTGGCCCGCAGCGCGCCGCAGTAGTACGGACCGTACGCACCAGTGCCTGGAGCAGCAGCAGAACATGGACCTCGACGTCTTCGTGACCGCCCACCACGCGGAGTGGGACCGCCTCGAACACCTCCTGCGCCGAGGCCGCCGCCTCACGGGCGCCGAGGCCGACGAGCTGGTGACGCTCTACCAGCGCACGTCCACACACCTCTCCCAAATACAGTCCAGCGCCCCGGACCCCCTCCTCACGGCCCGACTGACGCAACTGGTGGCCCGCGCGCGCTCCTGCGTCACCGGCACCCGCCGCGCGACCTGGCGCGACACCGCCCGCTTCCTTGTCGAGGGCTTCCCCGCGGCCGTCTACCGCTCCCGCCGCTGGTGGATCCCCGCGGCCCTGATCTCCATAGCCGTCGCCGCGGTCATCGGCTGGTGGATCGGTACCCACCCCGAGGTGCAGTCCGCGATCGCGGCCCCCGACGCCCTGCGCCAGATGACACGGCCGGGCGGCGAATACGAGACGTACTACTCAAGCCACCCGGCCGCCTCCTTCGCGGCCCAGGTCTGGACGAACAACGCCCAGGCCACCGCAATGTGCCTGGTCCTGGGCGCTTTCCTCGGCATCCCCGTCCTGTGGATCCTCTTCCTCAACATGCTCAACCTGGGCGTCGGCATCGGCCTCATGTCCTCGGCCGGACGCCTCGACACCTTCCTCGGCCTGGTCCTGCCGCACGGCCTCCTGGAACTGACCGCGGTATTCGTCGCCGCTGGTACGGGCATGCGCCTCGGCTGGACCGTCGTCGACCCGGGCCCGCGCACCCGCCGTGCGGCTCTGGCAGAACAAGGCCGCGCAGCCGTAGGCATGGCCATCGGCCTGGCCCTGGTGCTGTTCGTCTCCGGCCTGATCGAAGGCTTCGTCACCCCCTCCAGCCTCCCCACCTGGGCCCGAATCGCCATCGGCATCGCCGCCGAGCTGGCCTTTCTTGTGTACGTGTACGTCCTGGGCGGCCGAGCCGCACGAGCCGGCGAGGTCGGCGACGTAGAGGCAGCCGCCCGCAGTGCCGAGCTCCCGACAGCCGCGTGATGTGCGCACGCCCCCTCTGACCTGCTACTGTCCTCTTCGCCCACAAAAACCGTTGACACGGTCGGAGTGGGGAGGTAGATTCAAACGGTTGCCTCGGACTGGACAAGTTCGTGAGCACTGGCTAGCATCTCTCTCGCTCTCGCCAGAAATTGAATTTCTGAGCGATGAGCCATTTCGATTCACCATTCGAAGCCAATGAAGTCGATTCGATCGGCCGAAATGCTTCTGATAGAGTCGGAATCACCGAAAAGGGAAGCGCGAAAGCGAATAACGAATCGGTAGCCCGCTCCAGCGGGTGGCGGAAACGGAAATCGGATCTGCTAAGCTGGAAACACGAAATACCGAAGGGAAGCGCCCGGAGGAAAGCCCGCGAGGGTGAGTACGAAGGAAGCGTCCGTTCCTTGAGAACTCAACAGCGTGCCAAAAGTCAACGCCAGATT